>NZ_JBHWUR010000132.1:0-18998 GCF_042737755.1 Streptomyces sp. NPDC059994 | reverse complement strand
GCGGCGGCCCGCGCCCGGCCGCGAGAGCGCCGACGGAACCGGTCTGCAGGGCGCCCTGCCCCGCCGGGTCCGCCAGGCCAGCCTCGCCCCCCAGCTGAAACAGACCTCCGCCGAGCCCGCGGACCGCACCGGGCCGGGCGGCCCGGGCGCTCAGCCGCAGCCCGAGCGCGACGCAGAGGAAGTGCGCAACCGTATGGCGTCGATGCAGCGTGGCTGGCAGCGCGGGCGTCGGCACAACGCGATGACCAGCGCAGAAACCACAGTCGACCGGCCCGACCAGGCCCTGGGCGACGTACGACGTAATACATCTGAGGGGGACGGTCGATGACCGCACCGAAGTCCGCAGCACACGACGTCATCGGGAAGGGCACCGGGGAACTCAGCTGGTTGCTGGACGAGTTGGTCGACCGGGTAGGTTCCATCCGCAAGGCGCTCGTCCTGTCCAGCGACGGCCTGCCCACCGGCACGTCGAGGGACCTGACGCGGGAGGACGGCGAGCACCTGGCCGCCGTGGCCTCCGGCTTCCACAGCCTCGCCAAGGGGGTCGGCCGCCACTTCGACGTGGGCGGGGTCCGCCAGACCGTCGTGGAGCTCGACGACGCCTTCCTGTTCGTGACCGCCGCCGGGGACGGCAGCTGTCTGGCCGTCCTGTCCGACGCCGAGTCGGACGTCGGCCAGGTGGCGTACGAGATGACCCTGATGGTCAAGCGGGTCGGGGCCCACCTCACCACGGCACCACGGACCGGCCTGCCCACCGCAGGGTGAGCGCGACGGTATGAGTGACGCAGACCAGCGGGCGCCGGCGAACGGCCCGCAGCATCCGGACCGGGTGCCACGGCAGTCGCCGCCCCGGCAGCACCACTGGTTCGACGACGACGCGGGACCGGTGGTGCGGCCGTACGCGATGACCCGCGGCCGCACCAGCAGCGTCGGTCAGCACCGCCTCGACCTGATCGCGGTGGTGGTGCCCGAACCGGCCGCCGACGACCCGGGGCGGGACCACTCGCTCTCGCCCGAACACGTCGAGATCGTCGAGCGCTGCGTCGGTACCCCGCAGTCCATCGCCGAGCTCGCCGCCGGACTCGACCTGCCCGTCGGGGTGGTCCGCGTCCTGGTGGGCGACCTCGTCCAGGACCAGCTGGTGCACGTATCCCGACCCGTTCCGCCGGCTGAGCTGCCGGACGAGTCCCTTCTCCGCGAGGTGATCAATGGCCTTCGGGCGCTCTAGCCGCAGGAAGCGGCCCGTCGAACCGGTGACACTCAAGATCCTGGTGGCGGGCGGCTTCGGAGTCGGCAAGACCACTCTGGTGGGCGCGGTCAGCGAGATCCGGCCGCTGCGCACCGAGGAGCGGCTCAGCGAGGCCGGGCGGCCGGTCGACGACGTCGCGGGCGTGGAGGCGAAGAACACCACCACCGTCGCGATGGACTTCGGGCGCATCACCCTCCGCGAGGACCTGGTGCTGTACCTCTTCGGCACGCCCGGACAGGACCGCTTCTGGTTCCTCTGGGACGAGCTGGCGCAGGGGGCGCTGGGCGCGGTGGTCCTCGCGGACACCCGCCGCCTGGAGGACTCCTTCGCGGCGATCGACTACTTCGAACGCCGGGGGCTGCCCTTCACGGTGGCCGTCAACTGCTTCGACGACGCGGCCCGTTACCCTGCCGACGCCGTGCGCTCCGCGCTCGACCTCGACCCGGACGTGCCGCTGATCACGACGGACGCGCGCGACCGCGAGGCCGTCAAGGACGTCCTTGTCGCCGTCGTGGAGCACGCGATGGTCCTCTCCGAGCGCAGACGCCGGACGGTCTCGATCTGAGGCTCCCGCGCGGGGACACGGCCCGTACCCCCACCGACTGGGGTACGGGCCGTGCGTCTTGGGGGGAGCGGGCGCTCCCGTGCCCTCGTGGCCGAGAACGGCTACTCCCCGTCCTCCTCGTGCCAGCCGAGGCTGCGCTCCACCGCCTTGCGCCAGTTGCCGTACTCGCGCTCGCGCAGCCGCGCCTCCATGGCGGGCACCCACTCCACGTCCTTCTGCCAGTGCGCCTTGAGCTCGTCCAGGCCCGCCCACACCCCGGTGGCGAGCCCGGCCGCGTAGGCGGCGCCCAGGCAGGTCGTCTCGGAGACCTTCGGCCGGATCACCGGCACGCCGAGCACATCCGCCTGATGCTGCATCAGGAGCCGGTTGACCGTCATCCCGCCGTCGACCTTGAGCGTGGTGATCCGTACCCCGGAGTCCTGGTACATCGCGTCGACCACCTCGCGGGTCTGCCAGCTGGTGGCCTCCAGGACCGCGCGGGCCAGGTGCGCCTTGGTGACGTACCGGGTCAGGCCGGTGATGACACCGCGCGCGTCCGAGCGCCAGTAGGGCGCGAACAGGCCGGAGAAGGCGGGCACGATGTAGGCGCCGCCGTTGTCCTGGACGCTCGCGGCGAGCGTCTCGATCTCGGCGGCGCTGCGGATCAGGCCGAGCTGGTCCCGGAACCACTGGACCAGGGCTCCGGTGATCGCGATCGAGCCCTCCAGGCAGTAGACCGGCGCCTGGTCACCGATCTTGTAGCCGACGGTGGTGATCAGGCCGCTCTTGGAGGGCACGGGCCGGCCGCCGGTGTTGAGCAGCAGGAAACTCCCGGTCCCGTACGTGTTCTTGGCCGTCCCGGTGTCGTAGCAGGCCTGCCCGAAGATCGCGGCCTGCTGGTCGCCGAGCGCGGACGCCACCGGCACGCCCGCCAGCTGGCCCACCGCCGTCCCGTACACCTCCGCCGAGGACCGGATCTCCGGAAGGATCGCCTCCGGTACGTTCATCGCGGCCAGGATCGAGGAGTCCCACTCCAGGGTCTCCAGGTTCATCAGCATGGTCCGCGAGGCGTTGGTGACGTCGGTGACGTGCACCCCGCCGGCCGTGCCCCCGGTCAGGTTCCAGATCAGCCAGGAGTCGACGGTGCCGAACGCGATCTCGCCGCGCTCGGCACGGGTCCGCAGCCCGGGGACGTTGTCGAGCAGCCAGGCCGCCTTGGGCCCGGAGAAGTAGCTGGCCAGCGGCAGCCCGGTGGCGTCCCGGAAGCGGTCCTGGCCGTCCTCGGCGCCGAGCCTGGCACAGAGCGCGGAGGTCCTGGTGTCCTGCCAGACGATCGCGTTGTGCACGGGCTTGCCGGTCGCCCGGTCCCACAGGACCGTCGTCTCGCGCTGGTTGGTGATGCCGAGCGCGCTGAGCTGTTCCGCGCGCATCCCGGCCTTGGCCAGCGCGCCCGCGACCACGGCCTGCACCTTCGACCAGATCTCGGTGGCGTCGTGCTCGACCCAGCCGGGCTTCGGGAAGATCTGGCGGTGCTCGCGCTGGTCCACGGCGACGATGGCGCCGCTCTGGTCGAAGATGATGCAGCGGCTGGACGTGGTGCCCTGGTCGATGGCTGCGACGAACTTCTCCGTCATGGCTACCCCTAGGTCTGAAGGCTGCGGTGGCGCGGCGCGTGCTCAGAAGGCCGCGTGGTGGATGAGGCCGCCGAGGGCCCCGCCGGCCAGCGGTCCCGCCACCGGTATCCAGGCGTAACCCCAGTCCGACGTCCCCTTGTGGGGGATCGGCAGCACGCTGTGCACCAGGCGCGGGCCGAGGTCGCGGGCCGGGTTGATGGCGTACCCGGTGGGCCCGCCGAGCGAGAGGCCGATGCCGACGACGAGCAGCGACACGATCAGCACGGTGGTGCCGGATTCACCCAGGCCCTCGGTGTCGCCGAAGGCGAGCACGGGCAGCACCAGACCGACCGTGGCGATGATCTCGGTGACCAGGTTGGCGGCCGGATTCCTGATCTCGGGGATCGTCGAGAAGATGCCGAGCGTCGGAACGGAGCCGTCCCGCTCGGAGTTGGCCCGGAACTGGGCGAAGTACACGAGGTAGGCGAGGACCGCGCCGAGCACCGCACCGGTCAGCTGCCCCAGGACGTAGAGCCAGACCCTGTCCCACTCGCCGGTGTCGACGGCGATGCCGACCGTCACCGCCGGATTGAGATGGCCGCCCGACAGGGGAGCCGCGGTGTACGCCCCGGCCAGCACGCCGAAGCCCCAGCCGAAGGCGATGACCACCCAGCCGGCGCCTCTCGCCTTGGAGTGGTTGAGCGTGACCGCCGCGCACACCCCGGCGCCGAAGAGGATCAGGATCGACGTGCCGATGACCTCACCGAGAAAGATGTCTCCGTTGCTCATGGCTGCTCCTATGCCCTCGCCCGGGGCGTGGCCCCGGTCCTCCGTGCAGGGTGCGCGCTTTCCCATGGCTGCGGAGCCGGTGGCGAGGGTCCGCTGGACCCCGCCCGGCATCCGTGACGAGCGTGCTGGTCTGGCGGAATCGCCCTGTGGGGGAGCAGCCCGGCGACCGCGTGCGACGGCACGCGGCCCGGAGCCGAGGAACGGCGACGCCGAGAGACAACCGGAAGTGTTCACCGGCCGTGATGGAGCGTCAAGGTCGCCGACAGCAACGGCTGCCGGGGTACGGACGGAACGGCGGCCGGGAGCTCAGCGCACCGCGATCACCGACGAGCCGTGTCCGAACAGGCCCTGATTGGCGGTGATCCCGGCCCGTGCCCCGTTGATCTGCCGCTCGCCCGCCGTACCGCGCAGCTGCCGGGTGAGCTCGCAGACCTGCGCGATGGCCTGGGCGGGCACCGCCTCACCGAACGATGCGAGCCCCCCGCTCGCGTTGACCGGAACACGACCGCCGAGCGCCGTCGCGCCCTCCCGTACGAGCTTCGCGCCCTCCCCGGCGCCGCACAGCCCCAGATCCTCGTACCACTCCAGCTCCAGGGCGGTCGACAGGTCGTACACCTCGGCCAGCGACAGGTCCTCGGGCCCGATCCCGGCCTCCTCGTAGGCGGCCCGTGCGATGGAGGCGCGGAAGGAGTACGGCGAGGGCTCCGCCGCGACCGCCGAGTCGGTGGCGATGTCCGGCAGGTCCAGGACCGTGTTCGGGTAGGTGGGCGTGACCGTGGACACGGCCCGTATCCGCACCGGGTCCGCCGCCCCGTGCCGGCGCGCGTAGTCCATGCCGCACAGCACCAGGGCGGCCGCCCCGTCGGAGGTCGCGCAGATGTCGAGCAGCCGCAGCGGATCGGCGACCACGGCCGAGGCGGCGACCTCCTCGGCGGTCACCGCCTTGCGGTAGCGGGCATACGGGTTGAGCGCGCCCGCCGCCGCGTTCTTCACCTTGACCAGCGCGAAATCATCGACGGTGTCCCCGTGCAGGGCCATGCGGCGGCGGGCGTAGAGACCGAAGTAGGCCGGGTTGGTGGCGCCCAGGACCCGGAAGCGCAGCCAGTCGGGATCGTCCGGCCGATCGCCGCCCGCCGGGGCGAAGAACCCCTTGGGCGCCGCGTCGGCGCCCACCACGAGCACCACCTCGGCCATCCCCGAGAGGATCTGCGCCCGCGCGGTGTTGATCGCCTGCGCCCCGGACGCGCAGGCCGCGTACACGCTCGTCACGCGCGCGCCCTGCCAGCCGAGGGCCCGCGCGAAGGCCGCCCCGGCCACATACCCGGGGTAGCCGCCGCGCACGGTCGCCGCGCCGACCACGGACCGCACGTCCGGCCAGTCGAGCCCGGCGTCGGCGAGCGCGGCGCGGGCCGCTACCGTCCCGTACTCGATGAAACTCCTGCCCCATTTGCCCCAGGGGTGCATGCCGGCGCCGAGGACCGCGATGTCGTCCGTGCCGCTCATGCGCTCGCCCCCACGGGCCGCCAGTGCCAGGTCGTCCAGACGGTCCCGGCGTCCTCATTGAGCACGCCGGGCACCACCTCGACCTCCATTCCGATGGCGAGGTCGGCGGTGGTCACACCCGGCGCCGCCTGGCCCAGGACGACCATCCGCTCGGCCTCCAGCTCCACGGCGACCAGCGTGTACGGCTGCCAGACGGCCTCGGGGTCGAAGACGTAGGGCGCGGGCGGCCGATAGCGCCCGTCGGTGTACGACCAGACGCGCCCGCGCCCGGAGAGCGGCACCTCGGTCAACTCCCGCCCGGAACAGGCGGGGTTGCGGCAGAAGGAGTCCTCGCGTGGGAAGAACACGGAGGCGCAGGCGGTGCACCGGGTGCCGAGCAGCCGGAACTCCTGATCCTCCGCCTCCGTGAACCAGCCCGCCACCACGGGCGTGCGCGTGCGCGTCAAAACCCCTCCCGGCCTCGTATCTGACGGAACGTCAGAAGTGTGCCACGGGCGGCCGCGCTCCGGCAGGGGGCGTCACTCAGCGGTGACCGGCCACCGAGCGCCACGCCACCGGGAAGTCGAAGTAGGTGTCCGGGAACGGCTCCGGCTGGAAGGTGTAGTGCCACCACTCCTGGGGTATCCCGACGAACCCGGCGGCCTGGAGCGTGCCCTTCAGGAGCTGGCGGTTGGCGCGCTGGACGCCCTGGACGCGGGGGTCGTCGGTGTGCGACAGGGTGTCGAAGCAGTCGAAGCCGGTGCCCATGTCGACGGAGTTGTCGGGGAAGCGCTGGTCCTTCGGCGCGAAGCACGGCACGAGCGGCCGGCCGGGACGGTACGGCGGCGTCGGCCACGCGGGCAGCCGGACGATGGTGAGGTCCACCGAACTGCCCCGGCTGTGCCCCGACTTAGCCGCGATGTACACGTCCTCGAACAGCCTCGACTTGTCGACAAGCGGATAGAACTCGGTCTTCATCCGCTGGTCGTCGAGGTCCTTCGCCCACTCCACGAAGGTGTCGACGGCCCGCTGCGGCCGGTAGCAGTCGTACACCTTCAGCGAGTAGCCCTCTCGGAGCAGCTTCAGCTGTGCCTGGTGCAGCGCCTGGGCCGCCTGGCGGGTCAGGATGCACACCGGCTGCCGGTAGCCGTCGATCGGCCGGCCCACGAAGTTGTGCGGCGTGATGTAGCGCATCTCCTGGATGATCGTCGGGTCCACGGTGGCCAGCGCGACGAACTCGGCGGGTGCCTTGGGTTCGGGCGTGGCCCGGGCGGCGGGCGAGGTGGCGGTCACGGCGAGCAGGGCGGCGGCAGCGGCGACAAGGCCGCGCACGGTCGATCTGAGTGTCATGTGCACACCCTTCATTGCTCAACGGGTCGTAGAAAAGGGGGAGTTGGGGCAATGTGATCCGATGGCCGAATGTATTCGGTTAAAGTCCGCGCGTGACCGGGACCTCGAAGACCTCGAAGCAGCCTGTGAAGGACTCGCACTGCACCGCGTGCGGATCGCCCTACCCCTCGGCCTCGGCCGGCTGGCCCCGCCCCTGCGCGGCGTGCGGGACCGTCACCTATCGCAATCCGCTGCCGGTCGCCGTCGCCCTCCTTCCCGTGACGGACGCGCGCGGTACGGGACTCGTCGTCATCACCCGCGCCGTCGAGCCCCACATCGGCCGCTCCGCCCTGCCCGGCGGCTTCGTCGACGACGGCGAGCTGTGGCAGGAGGCGGTCGTCCGCGAGCTGTACGAGGAGACCGGAATAGAAGCCTCCGCCGCCGATGTGCGCCTCGTGGACGCGCTCAGCTCCCCGCACCACGTCCTCCTCTTCGGCCTGCTCCCCGCCCGCGCCTCGGCCGAACTCCCGCCGCCCGCCCCGACGGACGAGACGGCCGGCTGGCGGGTGCTCCGCAGCCCCGAGGAACTGGCGTTTCCGCTGCATACGCAGGTGGTACGGGGGTGGTTCGCCGGGGGTGAAAGGGGGTGAGGGGGCCGGGACGGCCGGGCGTTGAGGCGGGCGGGAGTCGGCGGCGCTCGCTGAGGGGTGGCGGCACTCGGCTGGGGGCGAGCCGCATGGGTACAGGATTGGCGGCTCTCGCTGAGCGCCAGCCGCATCGGCACGGGGTCGGCCGCACTCGTCTGGCGGTGCCGAGCGCATGGCACCCGCGCTGAGTGCCTGCCGCATTGGCAAGGGGTTGGCCGCACTCGTCTGGCGGTGCTGAGCGCATGGTGCCCGGGCGGGGTGCAAGCCGTATCGGTACGGGGTCGGCCGCACTCGCTTGGCGGTGCCGAGCGCACGGCACCCCGCCTCACCACCCCCCACCCCGTACTCGCACCGCGTACCCCAGCTCCCGCGTCGCCCCCTCGTCCGTTATCCGCTCCACCACCACCCGGCCGCCCGCCGTCCGGGTGGTGAAGCGCTCCACCACCGCCGGCCCCCACCCGTCGCCCTCGTCCCGTACGACGAGGCCGCCGCCGGTGCGTCCGGCCGCCGGAGCCCACACCTCCAGTTCCACTTCGCCGTCTGCGCCGCGCACCGGGATGACGGAACCGGCCCTGGCCAGTACCGGGATACGGGCCAGGGGCGCGTCCACGAGGACCTGGCAGGGGCCCTCGTGGGGCTCCTCGGTCGCCGTGTCGTACCAGCGGCCGCGCGGCAGCCGCACCGCCCGCCGGTCCATGCCCCGCTCGAAGACGGGCGCCACCAGCAGCGCGTCGCCGAGCAGGAACGCGTCCTCGCAGTCCCGCAGCGCCTTGTCGCCCGGCGTGCCCCACCACACGGGCCGCACATAGGGCGCCCCGGTCAGCCGGGCCAGCTGCGCCAGTGTCATGAAGTACGGATGCAGCCGCTCCCGCTCGGCCAGCGCCACGCGCGCGTGGCCGAGCACCTCGGGACCGAACTCCCACGGCTCCCGGCGCCCGGCCCAGATCGCCGAGTGCGTACGGAAGAACGGCAGCCGGGCCGCCAGCTGCAACCAGCGCAGATAAAGCTCCGGCGACGGGGTGCCGCTGAACCCGCCCACGTCCGGACCCGAGTACGGCACCCCGCACAGCCCGAGTCCGAGCACCAGGGCGAGCGAGGCCCGCAACCCCGGCCAGCCGGTGCTCACATCACCCGACCAGGTGCCTCCGTAGCGCTGCATCCCGGCCCAGCCGGAGCGGCTGAACAGGAAAGGCCGGCCGTCGGGACGCAGCCTGCGCAGACCCTCGTAGCCCGCCCGCGCCATGGTCAGGCCGTACACGTTGTGGGCCTCGCGGTGGTCGCCGCCCCGGCCATCCAGCACGTGCCGCGCCGAGCGGGGCAGGGTCGGATCGCCGAAGGGCGCGAACGACGTCGGTTCGTTCATGTCGTGCCACACCCCGGCGAAGCCCTGGTCGAGCCGCTCCTGGTAGAGCCCGCCCCACCACTCACGCGCGCGTGGATCGGTGAAGTCGGGATACACGCACTCGCCCGGCCAGACCACGCCCCGCACCTCGTCGCCGCGCGCGTCCCGCACGAACGCGTCCGCCGCGAGCCCGCTCTCGTACACGGCGTTGCCGGGCTGCGCCTTCACCGCCGGATCGACGATCGACACCAGCCGCACACCCTCCTCGGCCAGGTCCTTGGCGAGGCGGGGCAGATCCGGGAAGTGTTCACGGTCGACCGTGAACACCTGGTGG
This sequence comes from Streptomyces sp. NPDC059994, assembly GCF_042737755.1. Lineage (NCBI taxonomy): Bacteria > Bacillati > Actinomycetota > Actinomycetes > Kitasatosporales > Streptomycetaceae > Streptomyces > Streptomyces sp. NPDC059994. Next base: position 9,669 of record NZ_JBHWUR010000132.1, on the reverse strand, counting down.
GCGTCATAGTGGTCGATGTCCAGATGGAGCGCGGACAGCGGCAGCCCGTGCTCCCGGTACCCGGCGACGACCCGCCGCACCTCGGCCTCGCTTCCGAAGCCCCAGCGGGCGTGCTGCGGGCCCAGCGCCCAGGACGGCGGCAGCGCGGGCGCGCCGGTCAGCGCCGTCCACCCCTGCAGCACGCGCGCGGGGGTGCCCACCACCACCCAGCAGCGCAGCGGCCCGCCCTCCATCCGCAGCTCGCTGCTCCCGGCCCGGTCATGGCCCGAGCCGGCCCCCTCCTCGCCCTCGCGCAGCAGGACCCGGCCGTCCCAGGTGTTGTCGTAGAACGCCAGATGGGTCCCGGCGTCCGCCACCACCAGCTGCACCGGCATCGTGATGTACAGCGGGTCGTCGCCGGGGGCGAAGCCGCCGCGCGGGTCCGTGTTCCACAGCCGGTACGCCCCGTCGCGCAGCCGGGGTCCGTCCGCGCGCCCGCCGAGCCCGAACACGCGTGCGTCGGCGGCCACTTCGGAGCGCTGCACCCAGCGCGCGGGACCGCCGCCGACCGGCTCCCACCAGCGCGGCGGCAGCTCGCGGCGGAGCACCACCCCGCCGGGGGTGCGCACCTCCACGGCCCCGTGCCGGGACACCGCCACCATCACCCGTTCGGAGACCACCCGCCAGCCGCCGTCCGTGTCGGGCTCCAGGGCGGCGCGCGCGTCGGGCTCGGGCGCGGGCCCAGCCAGCGCGTACGACGGCTCGGGGCCGGCCCCGTCCCAGCCCCAGAACACGGCGCCGCCCGCCGCCACCCGCACCTCCAGCTCGGAGCGCGCGAACCGCACCACGCCGCCGCCCGGCCGGGGCTCCGCGCCCCGCACCTGACCGGGTGCCCGGGCGCGCTCGGGCCCGCGCGCGGGCAGCCCCCACGCGTCCGCACGGCGCCGCCGCAGGGCCGAGCGGACCGCCCGCAGCCCCTGCACCGAGCCGACCGCCTTCACCGAGCGCACCAGGTCATTGCCGTCCATGCGGCTCACCCTGCCATCCGGATCATGAGCTGTGTGCTCCGTTCAACTTCCGTTCACCCGTGGTGGCACCACATCGTCAGGTGCCGGACTATGGGCGGCACACCCTGGTGCGGAAGACGATCACATGGCATCGTCCCTGTGAGCCGCCGCATGCGCACACCCCTACGCGTGTGCGGGCGGCACACGCACACCACGCGTACCAGCCCGGGAGCCGACCCATGACCTCACCAGCGAACGCCGCGCCGCAGCCCGCGCCCCTGTGGCAGCCGGGCCCCGACCGCATCGCCGGGGCGCGGATCACCGCGTTCCAGACCTGGGCCGCCGAGCGGTACGGCGCACCTGCCGAGGGCGGCTACGAGGCGCTGCACCGCTGGTCCGTCACCGAACTCGACACCTTCTGGAAGGCCGTCGCCGACTGGTTCGAGGTGCGCTTCTCCACCCCGTACGAGACGGTGCTCGCCGACCGGTCGATGCCGGGCGCCCAGTGGTTCCCCGGTGCCACCCTCAACTACGCCGAGCACGCGCTGCGCACCGCCGAGGACCCGGCCCGCGCCGACGACGCCGCGCTCCTGCACGTCGACGAGACGCACGAGGCCGTCGCCACCAGCTGGGCGGAGCTGCGCCGCCAGGTCGGCTCGCTCGCCGCCGAGCTGCGCGCCCTCGGCGTACGGCCCGGGGACCGCGTCAGCGGCTATCTGCCGAACGTCCCGCAGGCCGTCACCGCGCTCCTGGCCACCGCGGCCGTCGGCGCCGTGTGGACGTCCTGCGCCCCCGACTTCGGCGCACGCAGCGTCCTCGACCGGTTCCAGCAGGTCGAACCCGTCGTCCTGTTCACCGTCGACGGCTACCGCTACGGCGGCAAGGAGCACGACCGCACCGACGTCGTCGCGGAGCTCCGCCGCGAACTGCCCACCCTGCGCGCTGTCGTCCACATCCCGTTGCTCGGCACCGCTGCCCCCCAGGGAACTCTCGAATGGTCTTCGCTCACTGAGAGTGACAACGAGCCGGTCTTCGAGCAAGTTCCCTTCGACCACCCGCTCTGGGTTCTCTACTCCTCCGGCACGACCGGCCTGCCCAAGGCCATCGTCCAGTCCCAGGGCGGCATCCTCCTCGAACACTTCAAACAGCTCGGCCTCCACTGCGACCTGGGCCCCGAGGACCGTTTCTTCTGGTACACCTCCACCGGCTGGATGATGTGGAACTTCCTCGTCTCCGGCCTGCTGACCGGCACCACGGTCGTCCTGTACGACGGCAGCCCGGGCTTCCCGGAGACCGGCGCCCAGTGGGGCGTCGCCGAGCGGACCGGCGCCACCCTCTTCGGCACCTCCGCCGCGTATGTGATGGCCTGCCGCAAGGCCGGTGTGCACCCGTCCCGCGACCACGACCTCTCGCGCGTGAAGTGCGTCGCCACCACCGGCTCGCCGCTCCCGCCCGACGGCTTCCGCTGGCTCCACGACGAGGTCCGCGAGGACCTGTGGATCGCCTCGGTCAGCGGCGGCACCGACGTGTGCTCCTGCTTCGCGGGAGCCGTCCCGACGCTCCCCGTGCACATCGGCGAGCTCCAGGCCGCCTGTCTGGGCACGGACCTGCAGGCCTGGGACCCGCAGGGCAAGCCGGTCGTGGGTGAGGTGGGGGAGCTGGTCGTGGTCAACCCGATGCCCTCCATGCCGATCCGCTTCTGGAACGACCCGGACGGCAGCCGCTACCGCGACAGCTACTTCGAGATGTTCCCCGGCGCGTGGCGCCACGGCGACTGGATCACGATCACCGACCACGGTTCGGTGGTCATCCACGGCCGCTCCGACTCCACCCTCAACCGCCAGGGCGTCCGCATGGGTTCGGCCGACATCTACGAAGTCGTCGAACGCCTCCCGGAGATCCGTGAATCCCTGGTCATCGGCCTCGAAGAGCCGGACGGCGGCTACTGGATGCCGCTCTTCGTCCACCTCGCCGAGGGCGCGGTCCTGGACGACGCCCTCCGTACGAAGGTCAAGCAGGCGATCCGGGAGCAGCTCTCCCCGCGCCACGTCCCGGACGAGATCATCGAAGTCCCGGGCGTTCCGCACACGTTGACGGGCAAGCGCATCGAGGTGCCGGTCAAGCGCCTGCTCCAGGGCACACCACTGGAGAAGGCGGTCAACCCGGGCTCGGTCGACAACCTTGACCTCCTCCGCTTCTACGAAGCGGTGGCCCGCAAGCACGGCTGACAAAAGCGCGCCCCGCCCGCAGGGCCGGGGCGTCGCCCCTCACCCTCCGTAGGTGGCCTCGGACTCGCCCAGCACCTCGCCGAAGTCCGAGGCCAGCCGGGCCGCCTCGGCCGGTTCGAGGCCCGCCGCGGTGATCCGTACACCGGCCCCCGTAGCGATCCGGAACCGCGCCCCGGCGGCGACCCACCACCCGCGCGAGCGCAGCCCGTTCACCACCGCGGACTCGTCCCGCACCGGCACCCACAGGTTCATCCCGCTCGCCCCGTGCGAGGCGATCCCGCGCCGCTCCAGCTCGCCCGCCAGAGCGCGGCGCCGCTCCCCGTAGGCGTCACGCGCGCGGTGCACGAGCTCCCGCGCCATCCGGTCGGTGAGCAGCCCGAGCACCGTGCCCTGGAGCAGATGGCTCACCCAGCCGGAGGTCAGCAGCAGTCGGCCGTCGTGCCGCGCCAGCGTCGCCGGGTCACAGGCGGCGGCCGCCCATCGCAGGTCCGTGCCCAGGTACTTCGTCACCGTCCGCACATGCGCCCAGCGCGCCAGCTGCCCGCCCGCCGTCAGGGTGTACAGCGGCGCCCCCGCGATCTCCGCGGCGTGGTCGTTCTCGATCACCAGCACCTCGGGCGCCGCTCGCAGCACCTCCACGAGGTCGTCGCGGCGCCGCTCCGAGAAGCAGCCGCCGTACGGGTTCTGCGCCCGCGGGCTGCACACGACGGCCCGCGCCCCGGCCCGCAGCGCCTCGCGCAGGGCTTCCGGCCGCATCCCCTGGTCGTCGACGGCGACCGGGACCGTACGCAGCCCCATCACCTGCACCAGGTCGAGCAGATGGTGGTAGCCGGGGTCCTCCATGGCCACCGCGTCGCCGGGCCGCAGCTCGGTGGTGAGCAGCCGGGCGACGCAGTCGAGCGCGCCGTGGGCGAAGGTCACCGACCCGGTCGGCACGCCGTCGGCGCCCAGCCATTCCTGGACGCGCTCCTCCAGCAGGGGCAGCCGGGGCGTCGAGCGGTGGGACCGCGCACCGGCCGTCATCCGCACCGGCGCGGGCAGTTCGGGCAGGAAGGCCGGGTCGGGGTGGCCGCCCGCGAGGTCCCGCAGACCCTCCGGCACCTTCGGCGGGCGTCGTGAGGCGACCGAGGGCGCGGCGGCGACCACGGTCCCGCCCCGCCCGTGCGTGACCACGACGCCGCGCCCGCGCAGCTCCTTGTACGCCGTCGCCACCGTGCCGGGACTCACACCCAGGTCGTCCGCGAGCCGGCGGACCGGAGGAAGCGTGTCCCCCGGCGCCAACCCGCCGTCGGCGACGGCCCGTTCGACGGAAGCGGCAATTCCCTTGGCCGAGGTGCCGGTAATCGCATATTGTTCTGCCACGTACTGAACTATGTATCAATACATAATGCCAGTCAAGGGGGAGCAGTGACTTTGCGCAGCCGACGTGCCGCACTGTGGGAACGAGTCCCGGGAGGCCGCGACGGCCGGCTGATGCTCTGGGTCGCCTTCGTCGACCGGACCGGAAGCGGCCTGTGGGCCGCCGTCTCGGTCCTGTACTTCACCTACGTGGCCGGGCTCTCGGTCACCCAGGTCGGCACGCTGGTCGCCCTCGCCGGCGCGGTCGGCATCGCGGGCGCCCCCATAGGGGGCCGCATCGCGGACCGGCTGCCCCTCACGCGCGTGCTCATCGTCTTCCAGGTCCTGCGCGCGCTCGCCGCCGCCGCCCTGCTCACCACCGACAACTACGCGCTCCTGCTGGTGTACTCGGCCGTCGGCAGCTTCGGCGACCGCTCCGCGAACGTACTCACCAAGCTGTACGCGGCCCGCGTCGCCGGACCCGACCGCGTCCGCTACCAGGCCGTCAGCCGCACCCTGGCCAACGCGGGCTGGGCCGTCGGAGGCCTCGCAGCGGCGGCCGCCCTCGCGCTCGCCACCACGGCCGCCTACCAGTGGCTGCTCGCCGGAGACGCCCTCTCCTTCGTCGGCGCCGCCCTGGTCACCGCCCGCTGCGCCGAACCGCCCTCGCCCACGCGCACGGTAGCCACCTCCAAGGACCCCGCCCCCGCCGCGCGACCGGGCAGCCCCTGGAAGGACCGCACGTATCTGGCCTATGTGGCCACCGAGTCGGTGCTCTTCATGGACGACGCCGTCTTCAAGGTCGGTATCCCCCTCTGGGCGGTCTCCGCCACAGACGCGCCGCAGGGCCTGGTACCGCTCCTGATGGTGCTCAACAACGTGATGGTGGTGGGCCTCCAGGTCCCCCTGGCCCGCTTCGGCGCGACCACCAAGGCGGCACACCGCCTGCTCCTCCCGCTCGCCGCCGTCTTCGCCGCCGCCGGCGTCGCCATGGCCGCCTCGGCGGTCCACGGCGCGGTACCGGCGAGCATCTGCCTGACCGTCTCGACCGCCGCCTTCACCCTGGCCGAGATGATCCACGCCACCGTCTCGTGGGAACTGTCGATCGCGCTGGCCCCGGGGCAGGCCCAGGGCAGCTACCTCGGCGTGCACGGCCTGGCCCAGTCCGCACAGCGCAGCGCGGGACCACTCGCCGTCACCGCGGCCATCGCGACCGGCCCCGTCGGCTGGACGGCCTTCGGCGCCGTCATCGCTCTGACCTGCTGTGTTCAGCATCGGCTCATACGGGACCGGCTGCCGCGACCGGCGTTGTCAGTGCTCCCGGTTACGGTGAGTGAGCACTGATCGACAGCACGCAGGGGGAACCATGGCGCACATCCGCAACTCCAGGAAATCCACCAGCCCGACGGCCTCCACCCGGTCCCGAACACCCCGGGGCTCCCGGCCCGTCCACGCCGCCAGAGCCACGCGGCGGACCCTGCGCCGGGAGACGCCCGGCACGGTGGGGCTGCTGGCGGACGCGTACGACTTCGAGGCGATGACGCGGTACCGGTCCTTCGCCTTCGACGACCACACCGCCTATCTCCGCCAGGTCGACGGCCTGCTCAGATCCCTCGCCGCCCAGGGACTGCACACCACGGTCGCCCTCTTCGACCCGGAGGAGTTCACCGAGTTCTGCACCGCGACCGGCATCGACCCCGACACCGCCGACAGCCGCACCCGCTTCACCGCCGAGATCGCGGCGGCCGGCGCCCGCGTCGCCTACGCGGGCCAGCCCATCGACAGCCTGGTGCCCGAGCTCATCAACAAGGCGGTCCGCCAGGCGACCTGGGACTACGCGACCCTGCTCCTGGCCGACCTGGGGGAGTGCGCCGAATGCGGCCAGGACATCGGCCGCTCCGCCTTCGAACGCGCCTCGACGATCCTCATGCGACTGATCGAGGCGGCGGGCCCGGGCCTGCACCACCTGGTGTGCAGTGTCCAGGCACAGCAGGAGCAGCTCATCGCCGTGCTCCACGCCGAGGGTCGCGGCGGCGACCCGGCCCTGCTCGACGAGACGGACGTCGCCGAGTTCGTCACCGTCCTTGCCGCGGGCATCGCCCAGCACAGCCCGGGCGGCCTGGTGCTGCGGACGACGGCGCCGGACGCGCCCGACCGCGTCCACGGCTGGCGGCTGCACGGCGGCAGCCTGCTCCCACTCACCGCCGGAGAGGTCTTCAGCGCGTACTGCACCGATGCCGACACCGGAGACCCGGTGGCACCCGAACCAGGAGTGGACTACCGGGCGGGCTTCCCCTTCGACCAGCCCGCCACCGACCACTGACGGACAAGCGAAAGGGGCTCCCCGTCGCACCCGCGACGGGAAGCCCCTCTCACTCAGACACTGCGCAGAGGCAGCGGACAGCGGCCCGGGTCACTCCCCGGACAGCACCGCCTGCGCGGCCACACGGGCCTCCTCGGCCGAGTCCGCGGCACGGGCCGCGGCGGCCGCGCGCTCGCACTGGGCGAGTGTGTACTTCGCCAGCGTCGCGCGCACGTAAGGAATGGACGCGGCACCCATCGACAGGCTGGTCACACCCAGACCGGTGAGCACACACGCGAGCAGCGGATCGGAGGCAGCCTCACCACAGACACCACAGCTCTTGCCCTCGGCCCTGGCCGCCTCGGCGGACAGCGCGACCAGGTCGAGCAGCGCGGGCTGCCACGGGTCCTGCAGCCGCGACACCGCACCGACCTGCCGGTCGGCCGCGAACGTGTACTGCGCCAGGTCGTTGGTGCCCAGCGACAGGAACTCGACCTCCTGGAGGATCGAGCGCGCGCGGAGCGCGGCGGAGGGGATCTCCACCATCGCGCCGAACTTCGCCCGCAGCCCGGCCGCCCGGCACGCGTCCGCGAACGCCTTGGCGTCCGCACGGTCCGCGACCATCGGCGCCATGACCTCCAGATAGACCGGCAGCCCTTCGACGGCCTTGGCCAGCGCCGTCAGCTGAGTCCGGAGCACCTCGGGGTGGTCCAGGAGCGACCGCAGACCGCGCACGCCGAGCGCCGGATTCGGCTCGTCGGCGGGCGTCAGGAAGTCCAGCGGCTTGTCGGCGCCCGCGTCCAGCACACGCACGACCACACGGCCCTCGGGGAACGCCTCAAGCACCTTGCGGTACGCCTCGACCTGCTTCTCCTCCGACGGCGCCTTCGCGGAGTCGTCGAGGAAGAGGAACTCGGTACGGAACAGACCGACGCCCTCGGCGCCCGCCCCCACCGCCGCCGGCACATCGGCGGGACCGCCGACGTTGGCGAGCAGCGGCACCTTGTGCCCGTCCGAGGTCGCACCCGGACCGGACGACGCGGCCAGCGCGGCCTTGCGCTCGGCCGCGGCACGCTCCAGCTCGGCGCGCTTCTCGGCGGTCGGGTCGACGAAGATCTCGCCGGTGCTGCCGTCGACGGCGATCAGCGTGCCCTCGGCCAGCTCACCGGCGCCCGGCAGCGCCACGATCGCGGGGACGCCCAGCGCCCGCGCCAGAATCGCGCTGTGGCTGGTCGGCCCGCCCTCCTCGGTCACGAAGCCGAGCACGAGCGCCGGGTCGAGCAGCGCGGTGTCGGCGGGAGCGAGGTCGCGCGCGATCAGTACGTACGGCTCGTCGCTGTCCGGAACGCCCGGCATCGGGACGCCCAGCAGGCGCGCCACGATGCGGTTGCGCACGTCGTCGAGGTCCGCCACGCGCCCGGCCATGTACTCACCGGCGCCCGCGAGCAGCTCGCGGTAGTGCGAGAACGCGTCGTACACGGCACGCTCGGCCGTGCTGCCGACGGCGATGCGCCGGTCGACGTCGGCGATCAGCTCGGGGTCCTGGGCGATCAGGGCCTGAGCTTCAAGGACGGCCTGCGCCTCACCCCCGGCCAGGTTGCCGCGCGCGTTCAGGTCGGCCGCCACGGCCTCGACGGCCTTGCGGGCACGCCCCTGTTCGCGCTCCGCCTCCTCCGCCGGAATCTGCTTGGCCGGCGGCTCCAGGACCGCAGTGCCCATGTGCCGGACCTGGCCGATCGCCACACCGTGGCTCACGCCGACGCCTCGCAGCGTTGTCTCCATTTCACCCGTCTCCGATTGGTGCGGCGGTCTGAGCCGCCGCGGTGGATGTCCGACTCACCGTCTCGACGACGGCGGCGTCACGACTTCTGGCTGAACTACTTCCAGGTGAAGAGGACGTCGCCGGCCTTCACATCGCCGTCCTCACGGAGGTCGCCGAGAGAGTCAGCAGTGGCTTCGAGGGCCACGATCGGGCACACGGGGGACTTCCCGGCCTCTTCTACGGCGGCCGGGTTCCAGCGCACGACGGCCTGGCCGCGCGTGACGGTGTCGCCCTTGTTGACGAGCAGCTCGAAGCCCTCGCCGTTGAGCTGCACGGTGTCGATACCGAGGTGCGTCAGCACGCCGTGGCCCTCGTCGTCGACGACGACGAAAGCGTGCGGGTGCAGGGAGACGATGACGCCGTCGACGGGGGAAACCGCCTCCGAGGGCTCTCGTACGGGGTCGATGGCGGTACCGGGGCCCACCATTGCGCCGGAGAACACCGGATCGGGCACTGCCGCGAGTCCGATGGCACGCCCGGCGAGCGGGGACGTCACGGTGGTCATGGATGGCCTCCCAGGGGTGGGGCTTCTTCGTGTCGCCGTCACTACTTCCCGTGTGGCGGCGTACTGTTCAGAAGGGTAAGTCATAAGAAGTCCGGGTTCGCCTGGTATGACTCCGGGCCGGGCTTCCCCGACGGAGACTACTGGACTAGACCGGTGCGGTAGTGGACTAGACCATAGACCCTCACGCGCCCCTGGGCCGATTTGCCCCGACCGCGCCGGGGCCTGTACTGTCCTAAGTCCCGCCTGACCGCAACGTGTGAACTTCACGTGCATGTGTCGGGACGGGCAGGCTCCTCCTCACTTGCTGATCTTGACCTGTGCCTCGCTTTGCGCTGCCGGTATTTCCGTGCGCCGCAAAACGAAGTGGTCAGGGAGACGGAAAAGCACTGATAGAGTCGGAGTCGCCGGAAAGGGAAACGCGAAAGCGAAAACCTGGAAAGCGAGTCCCGCTGACTGGGAATCGGACACGAAAGAGTCTGATAGAGTCG
>NZ_JBHWUR010000131.1:0-19126 GCF_042737755.1 Streptomyces sp. NPDC059994 | reverse complement strand
TCACCCCCCCCCCTTTTTTTTTTCCCTTTGTTTGGGGGGGCGGCCCCGGGTTGGGGGTGCCATGGGGGGGGGGGGGGTGGGGTGTGGGGGGGGGGGGGGGGGGGGGTGGCCCCCGGCGCCCCAGGCCCGCAGGACGAAGGGCCCGGACGATCTGGAGATCGTGGTGTTCGAGCGCGGCCACTTCACCTCGTACTCCGCCTGCGGCATTCCCTACTGGGTGGGCGGCGATGTGCCGGAGCGGGAGGAGCTGATCGCCCGTACGCCCGAGGAACACCGCAAGCGCGGCATCGACCTGCGGATGCGCACGGAGGCCGTGGAGATCGACACGGCCGGGCGTCGGGTGCGCGCCCGCGATCTGGAGTCGGGCGAGGAGTCCTGGACGGCGTACGACAAGCTCGTCCTCGCCACCGGCGCCCGCCCGGTGCGGCCTCGGCTGCCGGGCATCGACGCGCCGGGCGTCCACGGGGTGCAGACCCTCGACGACGGACAGGCGCTGCTGGACACGCTGAACGCGACCGAGGGGCGCCGCGCGGTGATCGTGGGCGCGGGCTACATCGGCGTGGAGATGGCCGAGGCGCTGCTGCGCCGCGACTACGAGGTGACGGTGGTGACCAGGGGCGAGGAGCCGATGTCCACGCTCGACCCGGACATGGGCCGGCTGGTCCACGAGGCGATGGACGGGATGGGCATCACCACGGTCACCGGCGCCGAGGTCACCGAGATCCTGACCGGTGAGGACGGCAAGGTGCGGGCGGTGGCCACGGGGGATGCCGAGTACCCGGCGGACGTCGTGGTCCTCGGGATCGGCGTCGAGCCGCGCACCGAGCTGGCCCGGGCGGCCGGGCTGCCGCTGGGCGAGCACGGCGGGCTGCTCACGGACCTCGCGATGCGGGTCCGCGGCCACGACGACATCTGGGCGGGCGGCGACTGCGTGGAGGTCCTCGACCTGGTGTCGGGCCGCGAGCGGCACATCGCGCTCGGCACCCACGCCAACAAGCACGGCCAGATCATCGGCTCGGGCGTGGGCGGCGGTTACGGGACGTTCCCGGGCGTCGTCGGTACGGCGGTGAGCAAGGTCTGCGACCTGGAGATCGCCCGCACGGGGCTGCGCGAGCGCGAGGCGCGCGAGGCGGGGCTGCAGTTCGTCACCGCGACCATCGAGTCCACGAACAGCGCCGGGTACTACCCCGGGGCCGCCCTGATGACGGTGAAGATGCTCGCCGAGCGGCGTACGGGACGGCTGCTCGGCGTCCAGATCGTCGGCCGCGAGGGCGCCGCCAAGCGCGTCGACATCGCGGCCGTCGCGCTGACGGCGGGCATGACCGTGGAGCAGGTGGTCACGCTGGACCTGGGGTACGCCCCGCCGTTCTCGCCGGTCTGGGACCCGGTCCTGGTCGCCGCCCGCAAAGCCGTCTCGGCCGTACGGGCGGCGGGCGCCTGACGCGGGGTCCGGATCAGCGCCGGGTCTGCGTGTGGACGTAGTCCACCAGGCGGGTCAGCGCGTCCGGGTCCATGGTGGGCAGCACGCCGTGGCCCAGGTTGAAGACGTGGCCCTCCAGGCCCGCCGCCGCGTCCAGGACCTCGCGGGTCTTCGCCTCGACCGCCTCGGGCGTCGAGAAGAGGACCGCGGGGTCCAGGTTGCCCTGGAGCGCCTTGCCGGGGCCGACGCGGCGGGCGGCCTCGTCGAGCGGGACGCGCCAGTCGACGCCGACGACGTCCGCCCCGGCCTCGCCCATCAGGCCGAGGAGTTCGCCGGTGCCTACGCCGAAGTGGATGCGCGGCACGCCGTACTTCTCGACCTCGCGGAACACCTTGGTGGAGGCGGGCATCACCGAGCGGCGGTAGTCGGCGGGGGCCAGCGCGCCCACCCAGGAGTCGAAGAGCTGGACGGCGGAGGCGCCCGCCTCGATCTGGACCTTCAGGAAGGCGCCGGTGATCTCGGCGAGGCGGTCGAGCAGGTCGGCCCACAGCTGCGGGTCGCCGTACATGAGCGCCTTGGTGTGCTCGTGGTTGCGGGACGGGCCGCCCTCCACGAGGTAGCTCGCCAGGGTGAAGGGCGCGCCCGCGAAGCCGATGAGCGGGGTCTCGCCCAGCTCGGCCGTCAGCATGCCGATCGCCTCGGTGACGTAGTGGACGTCCTCGGGGGTGAGGTCGCGCAGCCGCGCGAGGTCGGCCCGGGTGCGGATCGGATCCGCGACGACCGGGCCGACGCCGGGCTTGATGTCGAGGTCGATGCCGATGGCCTTGAGCGGCACCACGATGTCGCTGAAGTAGATCGCCGCGTCCACGTTGTGGCGGCGCACCGGCTGGAGCGTGATCTCGGTGACCAGCTCGGGCCGCATGCACGACTCCAGCATGGGGATGCCCTCGCGCACCTTCAGGTACTCCGGCAGTGAGCGCCCCGCCTGCCGCATGAACCAGACGGGCGTGTGCGGCACCGGCTCGCGGCGGCACGCCTTGAGGAAGGCGGAGTCGTACGTCTGTGCCGGCGGGCCCGGGAGTGGGGTCTCCCCTGCTCGAACGGAGTTGAGAGCTTGGGGATGTGTGTTGGCGTTCACGCCCAGAATCTTCGCACGTACCACGAAGCGGTCGGCGGGGCCCGGGTGTCCCTACCGGCGCGGGGCGCCCGTTCCGCCTAGTCTTCCCCGCATGGCTGCCGCTCAGGGACGAACTTCGGATGGCGCCGGCGGCACGGACAGTGCGGACGGCAGGACCGCTCCGCTCGCCTTCCGCCAGGCGGTCGACGGGCTGCGGGGCGCACGGCTGCGCGCCGAGATCGAGGTCGACCCGACCAGGCCGCCGCAGCGTCTGGCGCCGCACGCGTACGCGCTGGAGGCCGCGGTCGTCGAGAACGACCAGGACCTCGCGGACGGCCGGCTGGTGCTGCTGCACGACCCGGCCGGGCACGACGCCTGGCAGGGAACGTTCCGCCTCGTCACGCTCGTACGGGCGGAGCTGGAGCCGGAGATGGCGGCGGACCCGCTGCTGCCCGAGGTCTGCTGGTCCTGGCTGACGGGTGCGCTGGAGGCCCGCGGGCTCTCGTACGGGGAGGCGAGCGGCACGGTGACGCGGGCCGGCTCGTACTACTTCGGCGGCCTCGCCCAGCGGCTGCCCGCCACCCAGATCGAGATCCGGGCGTCCTGGACGCCCCGCGAGGGCCACGGCGGCGTCCCGGACACGGCCGCGCACCTGGCGGCCTGGTGCGATCTGCTCTGCCAGGTCGCGGGGCTGCCCCCGCTGCCGACGGCGGACGCGGGCGTCGTCACGCTCCCCCAGCGCCGCGACCCTCGCTGATCACTCCGCTGGAGGTTCAGCCGGGCGGCTGCGGGCCGTCGTGGGCTGATAGCGCCCCCGCGGCGGAACCGCGCATGTCACAGCCCCGCACCTCATCAGGCGCGCGGGGCGGGGCCCTGCTCGCGGGCGGTCCACCTTCGACCGGCCGCGCCTCCCTCGACCACCTGTCCTAATTGCCCTAAATGTTTCTCACCAAATCGTGATCATTCCCTAAAGCCGGACGGGCACCCTGCCGAAGAGGTCTGTGACCCTATCTGCACGGTTCGCCCCGGCTTCATCCCCGAGCCGGCTCCGTCCCGCACCCTTCCCCCCCAGGAGGCCTGGTGTCCGTTCTCCTTGAGCAGCCCGCAAGCCTGGTCGCCTACCGCCCGAACAAGCCGACGGCCATGGTCGTCGTCGCCGACCCCCGAGTCCGCTCCACGGTCACGCGCCATCTGTGGGCTCTCGGAGTACGGGACGTCATCGAGGCGTCGTCCATCGCGGAGGCACGTCCCCGCGTCAGCAACCCGCGCGACATCTGCGTTGCCGACGTCCATCTGCCCGACGGTTCCGGGCTCACCCTGCTGTCCGAGACCCGCGCGGCGGGCTGGCCCAACGGCCTGGCCCTGTCCGCCGCCGACGACATCGGCGCCGTACGCAACGCCCTCGCGGGCGGCGTGAAGGGCTACGTCGTCACCGGTACGCGTACGAACATCGGCCACCCCACCCGCCCCGGCGCCGCCCCCATCGGCGCCGCGGCAGCCCGTATGCACCGCCGCCCCCCGGGTTCCCCGAGCCACCCGGGCGGCTACCGCGAGCTCTCCGGGCGCGAGGTCGAGGTGCTGCGGCTGGTCGCCGAGGGCCAGTCCAACAAGGCGATCGGGGTGTCCATGGGGCTCTCCGCACTGACCGTGAAGAGCCACCTCGCCCGGATCGCGCGCAAGCTCGGCACGGGCGACCGGGCCGGCATGGTGGCCGTCGCCCTGCGCACCGGAATCATCCACTGACCCAGGGGCCCCGAGGGGCATGCTCCCCCCACAAGGCGCCGTGCGCCCCTCGCGCGCCCGTCGACGGAACGTTCCGTCGACGGGCGCGGCATATACACAAGTACCCTTGACAGGTGACCGACGCCCAAAAGACCGCAGCAGAGACAGCACTGCGAACCACCGGGGGCGCCCCCCCGGACGACGACGTCCCGGTCGATGGGCAGCCGACTCCCCTGCTGGAGCCGCGTGACGGCATTCCGCCCGTCGTAGCCACCGACGAGGAGCTCGCCGAAGTCGTCGCCGCGTTCGCGGCCGGCACCGGCCCCGTGGCCGTGGACGCCGAGCGCGCTTCCGGCTACCGGTACGGCCAGCGTGCCTATCTCGTACAGCTCCGCCGCGAGGGCGCGGGCAGCGCGCTCATCGACCCGGTGGGCTGCCCCGACCTCTCCGCGCTCGGCGACGCCCTCGCCGACACCGAGTGGATCCTGCACGCCGCCACCCAGGACCTGCCGTGCCTGCGCGAAATAGGCATGGTCCCGTCCCGGCTCTTCGACACGGAGCTCGCCGGGCGCCTCGCGGGCTTCCCGCGCGTGGGCCTGGGCGCGATGGTGGAGAGCGTCCTCGGATTCGCCCTGGAGAAGGGCCACTCCGCGGTGGACTGGTCGACCCGGCCGCTGCCCGAGCCCTGGCTGCGGTACGCGGCGCTCGACGTGGAGCTCCTCGTCGACCTGCGCGACGCGCTGGAGAAGGAGCTCGACCGGCAGGGCAAGCTCGACTGGGCCCGCCAGGAGTTCGACGCGATCGCCGCGGCGCCGCCCGCGCCGCCGCGCAAGGAGCCCTGGCGGCGCACCTCCGGGATGCACAAGGTCCGCCGGCGCCGTCAGATGGCCGCTGTGCGCGAGCTGTGGACGGCCCGGGACAAGGTCGCCCAGCGCCGCGACGTCTCGCCGGGCAAGGTGCTCAGCGACTCCGCGATCATCGAGGCCTCGCTCGCGATGCCGCTGAACGTGCAGGCCCTGATGGCCCTGCCCGGGTACGGGCACCGGATGGGGCGGCGCCAGCTGGAGCAGTGGCAGGCGGCCGTCGACCGGGCGCGTGCCCTGCCGGACTCCGGCCTTCCGCAGCCCGGGCAGCCGGTCGCGGGCCCGCCGCCGCCGCGCTCGTGGGTGGACAAGGACCCGGCCGCCGCGGCCCGGCTCTCGGCGGCCCGGGCGGCGGTCTCGGAGCTGGCCGAGCAGCTGAACATGCCGCAGGAGAACCTGATCACCCCGGACACGGTCCGCCGGGTGTGCTGGGAGCCGCCGGGCGACCGGTCCGAGGCGGCGGTCGCGGAGGCGCTCACGGCGTACGGCGCGCGGCGCTGGCAGGTCGAGCAGGTGACACCGCTGCTCGCGGCGGCGCTGGCCGCGAACGCCTGAGCCGGACGGCACTCACGTACCCCCTGCCGACCACGGTCATCAGGGGGTACGGCCATGACGGGGCCCCTGCGGAGTGTGACCTTCGCCGCTCCTGCCGAGGGGACTGGGCAGTTTGGTTACCCGCAAGTAGCATGACGGGGTGAGCGCGCGCTCAGGCGAGTGCGCCACGCGCAGCAGTGCCACCCCGCACCCTGGAGGAGAGCCATCGTGCCTCGTACCGTCAGGGACGTCGTCTTCGTCGACGGCGTCCGCACCCCGTTCGGCAAGGCGGGCCCGAAGGGCATCTACCACGAGACCCGGGCCGACGATCTCGTCGTCAAGGCGATCCGGGAGCTGCTGCGCCGCAACCCGGCCCTCGACCCCAACAAGATCGACGAGGTCGCCATCGCCGCGACCACGCAGATCGGTGACCAGGGTCTGACCCTGGGCCGCACCGCCGGCATCCTCGCGGGTCTGCCGCAGTCCGTGCCGGGCTACTCCATCGACCGTATGTGTGCCGGCGCGCTGACCGCCGTCACCTCGGTCGCCGGCTCGATCGCCTTCGGCGCCTACGACGCCGTGATCGCCGGTGGCGTCGAGCACATGGGCCGCCACCCCATGGGCGAGGGCGTCGACCCGAACCCGCGCTTCGTCAGCGAGAAGCTGGTCGACGAGTCCGCCCTGTTCATGGGCATGACCGCGGAGAACCTGCACGACCGCTACCCGCACATCACCAAGCGGCGCGCCGACGAGTACGCCGTGCGCTCGCAGGAGAAGGCGGCCAAGGCGTACGCGAACGGGAAGATCCAGCAGGACCTCGTCCCGATCTCGGTGCGCAACACCAACGCCGAGGTGGGCGAGACCGGCTGGGGCCTGGTCACCGCCGACGAGCCGATGCGCCCGGGCACCACGCTGGAGAGCCTGGCGGGCCTGAAGACGCCGTTCCGCGTCCACGGCAACGTCACCGCGGGCAACGCGGCCGGCCTCAACGACGGCGCCACCGCGTCGATCATCGCGTCCGAGGAGTTCGCGCGCGAGAACGGCCTGCCGGTCAAGATGCGCCTGGTCTCGTACGCCTTCGCGGGCGTCGAGCCCGAGGTGATGGGCTACGGCCCGATCCCGGCGACCGAGAAGGCGCTGGCCAAGGCGGGCCTGACGATCGACGACATCAACCTGTTCGAGATCAACGAGGCGTTCGCCGTCCAGGTCCTCTCGTTCCTGGACCACTACGGCATCGCCGACGACGACGCCCGCGTCAACCAGTACGGCGGCGCCATCGCGTACGGCCACCCGCTCGCGTCCTCCGGCGTACGCCTGATGACCCAGCTGGCGCGGCAGTTCGAGGAGCAGCCGGAGGTCCGCTACGGCCTCACCACCATGTGCGTCGGCTTCGGCATGGGCGCCACGGTCATCTGGGAGAACCCGCACCACAAGGACGCCGGAGGCAGCAAGTGAGCACCACCGCTGAGCTTTTGAAGGGTGCGGCCGAGCTGTTCCCGGACGAGGTCGTCACCTCGGCGCACGTGCGCCACCTCGACCTGCCGTTCGGCGCGGGCAAGTTCGCGCTGATCACGCTGGACAACGGCTTCGACCACACCAAGCCGACCACCTTCGGCCCCGGCTCGCTGGCGAACCTGAACGCCGCCATCGACCAGGTCGAGAAGGAGGCGGCCGAGGGCGCCATCGTCGGCGCCGGTGTCACCGGCAAGCCGTTCATCTTCGCGGTCGGCGCCGACCTCAAGGGCGTCGAGATCCTCAAGCAGCACGAGGACGCGCTCGCCATCGGCAGGAGCGGCCACGAGGTCTTCAAGCGCCTCGCCGCGCTGTCCGTGCCGACCTTCGCGTACTACAACGGCGCGGCCATGGGCGGCGGTGTCGAGGTCGGTCTGCACTGCACCTACCGCACCGTCTCCAAGGCCATCCCGGCCTTCTCGCTGCCCGAGGTCTTCCTCGGTCTGGTTCCGGGCTGGGGCGGCTGCGCCCTGCTCCCGAACCTGATCGGCGCGGAGCGCGCGGTCTCGGTCATCATCGAGAACTCGCTGAACCAGAACCGCCAGCTCAAGGGCAAGCAGGTCTTCGAACTCGGCATCGCGGACGCGATCTTCGAGGGCGCGGACTTCCTGGAGCAGTCGCTGGTCTGGACCGCGAACGTCCTCAAGGGCGACGTCACGGTCGAGCGCCCGGAGATCGACCGCGGCGAGGCCTGGGACCAGGCCGTCGCCAAGGGCCGGTTCATCGCCGACTCCAAGGTGCACGGCGCGGCCCCGGCCGCATACCGCGCGCTCGACATCATCGCGGCGGCCAAGGACGGCGACCTCCAGGCCGGTTTCGACGCCGAGGACACGGCGCTCGCCGACCTGATCATGGGCGGCGAACTCCGCAGCGGCATCTACGCGTTCAACCTGGTGCAGAAGCGCGCCAAGCGTCCGGCGGGTGCGCCCGACAAGTCGCTGGCGCGCCCGGTCACCAAGGTCGGCGTGGTGGGCGCGGGCCTGATGGCCTCGCAGCTCGCGCTGCTGTTCCTGCGCCGCCTTGAGGTGCCGGTCGTCCTGACCGACATCGACCAGGAGCGCGTCGACAAGGGTGTGGGCTACGTCCACGCCGAGATCGACAAGCTGCTCGCCAAGTCCCGTATCAACCAGGACAAGGCCAACCGCCTCAAGGGCCTGGTCTCCGGTGTCCTGGACAAGGCCGAGGGCTTCTCCGACGCGGACTTCATCATCGAGGCCGTCTTCGAGGAGATCGGCGTCAAGCAGCAGGTGTTCGCGGAGGTCGAGGCGGTCGCCCCGGCGCACGCGATCCTCGCCACCAACACCTCGTCGCTGTCGGTCTCCGAGATGGCGTCGAAGCTGAAGCACCCCGAGCGGGTCGTCGGCTTCCACTTCTTCAACCCGGTCGCGATCCTCCCGCTCCTGGAGATCGTGCGCGGCGAGCAGACCGACGACGCCTCGCTGGCCACGGCCTTCGGCGTGGCGCGCAAGCTGAAGAAGACCGCGGTCCTGGTGAAGGACGCCCCGGCGTTCGTCGTCAACCGCATCCTGACCCGCTTCATGGGCGAGATCCAGAACGTCATCGACGAGGGCACCCCCGTCGAGGTCGCCGAGAAGGCGGTCGAGCCGCTGGGTCTGCCGATGTCGCCGCTGGTGCTCCTTGAGCTGGTCGGCCCGGCCATCGGTCTGCACGTCTCCGAGACGCTGAACCGTTCCTTCCCGGAGCGCTTCACGGTCTCCGAGAACCTGGCCGCGGTCGTCAAGGCCGGCAAGCGCGGCTTCTACGTGTACTCCGCCGAGAACAACTTCAAGCCCGAGCTGGACCCCGAGGTCGCGGCCCTCCTCAAGCAGGGCGATGTCGTCCTGACCGAGGAGCAGACCCGCGACCGCGTCCTGGACGCGGTGGCGCAGGAGATCGGTCTGATGCTTCAGGAGGGTGTCGTGGCCGAGGCCCAGGACATCGACCTCTGCCTCATCACCGGCGCCGGCTGGCCCTTCCACCTGGGCGGCATCACGCCGTACCTGGACCGTGAGGGTGTCTCGGAGCGCGTGAACGGGAAGAAGTTCCTGGCGCAGGGCGTGGCGAGCGTCCCGGCCTAACGCCCCTTGAGCAGCACGCAGGAGGCCCCCCGCAGTCGCGGGGGGCCTCCTGGCGTGTTTCCGTGGTCCCGTCGAGGGCCGACGGCCCGTCAGACGACCGTCCAGGGCTCCAGGGCCAGGCCCGGCTCGGTGGTCTTCTGGCGGGTGATCCGCAGCAGTCCGTCGGTGCCGAAGGCGGCGAGGACGACCCGCCCCGCGGCGTCGGTGGCCAGCGCCGGTACGCCCGCGCAGACCTCGCCCGTGGAGGCCCACACCGCGCCGGCCGACTCGGCCTCGGTGGGGTAGGCGGCGAGCGCCGGGCGGCCGTCGGGGCCGCGCTGGGCCATCAGGGTGCAGTCGTGGCCGTCCACCGGCGTACGCAGCACGGCGACCGGGCCGCTCGCGGCGCCGCCGAGCGGCACGGCCGGGTCGTCGGCGCGGAAGGCGTGCACATCACCGTCCTCGGACTCGCGCCAGAAGAAGGTGATCCGGCCCTCCCCGGTGTGCTGGGCGCTCACCGAGCCGTCCGCCACCTGGAGCTTGAGGTCGGGCACCTGCTCGTATTCGCCGCCGCCCGTGCTCCTCGCCCAGCGCATCACCCCGCGCCTGGCCGGGGCCAGCACCTCGACGCGGCCGTCCTCGGAGGCTCCCGCGCAGATCGTGCCGTACGAGCCGGAGCCCTTGAGGTCCTTCCAGTTGCCCCACTTGCCGGAGGACAGCTGGCCACGGGCGCAGACGCCGCCCCCGGCGTTGCGGACGAAGACGTTCAGGTTGTCGGCGGAGTCGACGACGGCGGCCGGGTGGCCGACCTGCGCGGCCTTCTCCTGGTCGCGGTAGGGGGTGCCCATCGGGTACCAGTCCTTCACCGGGCGGCCCGACTGGTACTGGATGGCGTGGACGACATCCGTTCTGGGCTCACCGGCGGGGGTCGTGGTGCGGCGCAGGGCGAGCAGGTGCACATAGCCGTCGCCGCCCTGGGCGACCGACAGCCGCGGGTCGAGCCCGGTGGCCGCGGCGACCAGCTCGGGGCCGGTCCACTCGGGGCCGCCGGGGTGCGTCTCGGTCCAGCGGAGCACACCGTCCGCGCACGGCGCGTACGCGGTCAGCCGGCCGTCCTTGCCGCGCAGCAGCCAGCCGGTGACCGCCGGGGAGCCGTCGGGCAGGGCGGGAGCGGGGACGAGGCCGGGCACGGTGACGGCGGCGGGAGCGGCGGTGGGGGTCTCGTGCTCCCGGCCCGCCTGCCCCTTCGATGTACGCGCAGGCTTCAACGCCATGGCTCACCGACCACCTTTCCCTACCAGATCCGCGATGAGCGGCAAGATGCGACACACCATGAGACTCCAGCGACAATAACACTCGCTCCGGGGCCCGGATTTCGCGGGATTTCCCCTGCTCGACGTGCGATTTTCCCGTGTCCCGTGGCACCGTGGCGGGATGGGGACGACCTCGCTGGTGATCGTGGACGCGGCCAATGTGGTGGGCTCGGTGCCGGACGGCTGGTGGCGCGACCGGCGCGGCGCCGCGGAGCGCCTGCGCGACCGCCTGGTGGGCTGCGCCGAGACCGGTCTGCCGGGCTTTCCCGGCCCCGTCGACCTGGTCCTGGTGGTCGAGGGCGCGGCCCGCGGGGTGGAGCCGGTGGCAGGTGTACGGGTGGACTCGGCGCCCGGCAGCGGCGATGACCGGATCGTGGAGCTGGCCGCCGGGCGCGCCCCGGACCGCCCCTGTCTGGTGGTGACGGCCGACCGTGAGCTGCGCCGCCGGGTGGAGGCGCACGGGGCGCGGTGCGTGGGGCCGCGGGCGGTGCGTCATCCCGCCGGGGGCGCGGCGGACGCGGACGGCTGAGTCCGCACGTACAGGACGGCTCCTTCGACCGTCCCGGCCAGCGGCTCGTAGCGGGCCGCGAGCAGACGGCGCAGGCTCGGGAGGCGTTCGGGGGCGTACGGCTCACCCCGGGAGTCGTCGACGATCAGCACGGGCGGCCGCGCGGTCAGCTCCGCGCGGAAGACCGGCCAGGAGCCCTCCACGCCGTACTTCTCGCCCACCTGGGGGCCGTCGCGGCCGCCGCTGTAGTTGGTGAGGAGTCCGGCGGTCAGATAGCGGGTGGCGGGGGCGCGGCCGGAGAGCCAGTACGTCTCGGGGTGTATGCCCCACACCAGGACCGGGTCGTCCGGCGCCGAGCGCGCCCGTACGGCGGCGGCCAGGCGCTCGGCGTGGGCCAGTTCGGGGCGCGGGGCGAGCAGGCCCCAGGCGAGGAACAACGCGCAGGTGCAGGCCGACGCGAGCAGCGCGCCGGGAAGCCGCTGCGGCGGCAGGATCTGCAGCGCGGCCGCCGCGAGCAGCACCAGCGGCGGGACGAGCTGGAGGTAGTAGTGGCCGAAGAAGTGGAAGCCGGCGAGGACGGCCCCGGCCGAGGAGGCGAGCCACAGCCACACGTCCGCGGCGCCGGTCCTGGCGATCCGCAGCACCCGCACCACCGGCGGGATGAGCCCGGCGCAGGCGAACGCCAGGAGTGCGGTGTTGACCAGCCCCCGGGCCAGGACGTGGAGTTCGGAGCCGGTGAAGGAGGCGTAGGCGCCGGAGCCGGTGACCGTCCAGAACAGGAACCGGGCCGGGCCGGTGAGCAGCACGCCGAGCAGCACCGGGCCGCAGAGGCCGGCGCCGGTGCGCAGCAGGGCGGCGCGGCGCGGCGGGGCCGTGCGCCACATCAGCCAGAGCACCGGGACGAGCGCCGCGCCGCCGGTCTGTTTGGTGAGGAGGGCTCCGGCGACGGCGAGCCCGGCGCGGGCCCACTGGCGCCGGTCGGCGCAGCGCACGGCGGCGACCGCGAACGGCAGCATGAACACCTCGAACGTGGCCGCCTGGGTGTCCTCGGGGTTGAGGCCGACCGAGACGAGCAGGTGCAGCACGCCCGCGACCCGGCCCGCCCGGTCGCCCCAGCGGCGGCGGGCGGTGGAGGCGAGGAGCACCGCGGTGAGCAGCTGCGCCCCGACCGCGGCGACCCGCAGCGGGCCGAGCGAGGTGTCGCCGAACACCGCGAAGGCGGCCTCGTACAGCCAGGGCAGCAGGGGCGGCTTGCGGTCGACGACCGTGTCGTACAGCGCTCCCCCGGCGGCGAGCTGGCGGGCCTGGACGGCGAGATAGCCCTCGTCGGGGTTCCACAGGGGGTGCCGGAAGGAGGGCAGCCGGGTCAGTACGGCCAGGGCGGCGAGCGCGGGCAGCAGCCGCGTCCAGTATCCGGCGCCGCGCCCGCGCACCGGCTCCGCACACGGCCGCGGCACCCGTGACGTGCGTACGGAGTGTGACGGGACGAGGGAGTCGGTGGGCGTACGGTGCACGGGGTGCACGCTATCCGGCCCCGCAGTTCCCGCCGAAGCAGGACATACGGGGCCGCACGATCAACTCCGGGAACCGATGGGCGTCACTCTACGTTGATGCGGCTGTGGGACCGCCCGTACAGGAAGTAGACGACGAAGCCGATCACCATCCAGATCCCGAACCGCAGCCAGGTCTCGGCGGGCAGGTTGAGCATCAGCCACAGCGAGGCCGCCACCGACAGGATCGGCACCCAGGGCACCAGCGGGGTACGGAAGGCGCGGTGCAGATCGGGCCGGGTGCGCCGCAGGATGATCACGCTCACCGCGACGATGACGAACGCGAAGAGGGTGCCGATGTTCACCAGCTCGGCGAGTTCGCTGAGGCTGGTGAAGCCCGCGAGGATCGCGATGAGCCCGCCGAGCAGGATGG
Organism: Streptomyces sp. NPDC059994; assembly: GCF_042737755.1. Classification (NCBI taxonomy): domain Bacteria; kingdom Bacillati; phylum Actinomycetota; class Actinomycetes; order Kitasatosporales; family Streptomycetaceae; genus Streptomyces; species Streptomyces sp. NPDC059994. Next base: position 6,157 of record NZ_JBHWUR010000131.1, on the reverse strand, counting down.
TCGGGCGGTGCGGGGTGCGGTAGCGGGGGTGGACGCGTGAGAAGAAGCGGGGCAGCAGCCCGTCCCGGCTCATCGCGAAGAACACCCGGGTCTGGCCGAGCAGCAGGATCATGCAGACCGTGGTGAGGCCGACGGCCGCGCCGAAGCTGATGATGCCCGCGTAGAAGGGGTGCCCGGTGGCCTTGAAGGCGTCGGCGAGCGGGGCGTCGATGGAGAGCTCGGTGTAGTGCTGCATGCCGGTGACGACGATCGCGACGGCGACGTACAGGGCGGTGCAGATGAAGAGCGAGCCGAGGATGCCGCGCGGCATGTCCCGCTGCGGGTTCTTGGTCTCCTCGGCGGCCGTCGCCACGATGTCGAAGCCGATGAAGGCGAAGAAGACGACGGAGGCGGCGGTGAAGATGCCCATCACACCGAAGTTGGTGGGCGCGTACCCCGACATCAGCTCGATCAGCGGCGCCTTGAGGCTGCTCCCCGCGGGCTGCGGCTGCGCCTTCGGGACGAAGGGCTCGTAGTTCTCGGACTTGATGAAGAAGGCGCCCGCGATGATCACAATCAGTACGACGGTGACCTTGATGGCCACGACGACCGAGGTCACGCGTGCGGAAAGCTTCATCCCCAGGACCAGGATGCCGGTCAGCACCAGGACGAGGGCGGCGGCGAGGATGTCGAAGCCGAAGCCGTCGGCGCCCTCGCGCCCGGACAGCGCGTCCGGCAGGTGCCAGCCCGCGTTGTCCATCAGCGAGCGTACGTATCCCGACCAGCCGACGGCCACCACCGCGGTGCCGAGGGCGAATTCGAGCACCAGGTCCCACCCGATGGTCCAGGCGGGGAGCTCGCCGAGCGAGGCGTACGAGAACGTGTAGGCGGACCCGGCCACCGGGACCGTGGAGGCGAACTCCGCGTAGCAGAGCGCCGCCAGCGCGCAGACGACGCCGGCCGCCACGAACGCGAGGGAGACCGCCGGGCCCGCGTTCTCCTTGGCGACCTTGCCCGTGAGGACGAAGATGCCGGTGCCGATGATGACACCGACGCCGAAGACCGTCAGATCGAGGACGGACAGCGACTTCTTGAGTGCGTGTTCCGGCTCCTCTGTGTCCGCGATGGACTTCTCAATTGATTTGGTCCGAAAGAGACCGGTACCAGCCACCTTGTGCACCTCCGCTAGCTCATGTCCCCGCCATGATCGGGACGAGTGGCGGTACGGGTACCGGGCGGCGGCCGTAATTCACGCGAACGGGCCGGTTCAACCACCCGTACAGAGCGATCGAACCGGCCCGTTGACCGATGTGCGGCGCGGGCGGAGGCCGCGTCCAGGAGGGGTCAGTCGCGCGCGGGCTCCACGGCGCTCTCGCTCTCCAGGCCGCCGAGCCTGGCGACCAGACCGGTGACCTGGCGCGCGATGTCCGGCGCGGTCAGCCCGATCTCGGCCATGACCTCCTTGCGGGAGGCGTGGTCGAGGAAGCGCGGCGGGATGCCGAAGTCGCGCAGCGGTACGTCGACGCCCGCGTCGCGCAGCGCCTGGGCGACGGCCGAGCCGACACCGCCGACGCGGCTGTTGTCCTCGACGGTGACGACGACCCGGTGGATCTCGGCGAGCGGCGCCAGCGCCTCGTCGACCGGCTTGACCCAGCGCGGGTCGACGACGGTGGTCGAGATGCCCTGGGCGTCCAGCAGGTCGGCGATCTCCAGGCACATCGGGGCGAGCGCGCCTACCGAGACGAGGAGCACGTCCGGGCTCTCGGCCTCGGGGCGGCGCAGCACGTCCATGCCGCCGATCCGGCCGACCGCCTGGACCGCGGGGCCGACCGCGCCCTTGGAGAAGCGCACGACGGTCGGGGCGTCGTCCACCTCGACGGCCTCGCGGAGCTGGGCGCGCACCTGGTCGGCGTCGCGCGGGGCCGCGATCCGCAGGCCGGGGACGACCTGGAGGATCGACATGTCCCACATGCCATTGTGCGAGGCGCCGTCGGTGCCGGTGACCCCGGCGCGGTCCAGGACGAACGTCACCCCGCACTTGTGCAGGGCGACATCCATCAGGACCTGGTCGAAGGCGCGGTTGAGGAAGGTGGCGTAGACGGCGAAGACGGGGTGCAGCCCACCGGTGGCCAGGCCCGCCGCGGAGACCGCGGCGTGCTGCTCGGCGATGCCCACGTCGTAGACCCGCTCGGGGAAGGCCTTGGCGAACTTGTCGAGCCCGACCGGCTGGAGCATGGCCGCGGTGATCGCGACGATGTCCTCGCGCTCCTTGCCGAGCTTGACCATCTCCTCGCCGAAGACCGAGGTCCAGTCGAGGCCGGAGGTCGAGACCGGCAGCCCGGTGTCGGGGTGGATCCTGCCGACGGCGTGGAAGCGGTCGGCCTCGTCCGCCAGGGCGGGCTGGTAGCCGCGGCCCTTCTCGGTGAGGCAGTGGACGATGACCGGGCCGCCGAAGCGCTTGGCGCGCGTCAGGGCGGACTCCAGGGCCTCGATGTCGTGGCCGTCGATCGGGCCGACGTACTTCAGCCCCAGGTCCTCGAACATGCCCTGCGGGGCGATGAAGTCCTTGAGGCCCTTCTTGGCGCCGTGCAGCGTCTCGTACAGCGGCCTGCCGACGACCGGGGTGCGCTCCAGGAGGTCCTTGCCCTTGGCCAGGAAGCGCTCGTAGCCGTCGGTGGTGCGCAGGGTCGCCAGGTGGTTGGCGAGGCCGCCGATGGTCGGCGCGTAGGAGCGCTCGTTGTCGTTGACCACGATGACCAGCGGGCGGTCCTTGGCGGCGGCGATGTTGTTCAGCGCCTCCCAGGCCATGCCGCCGGTGAGCGCGCCGTCGCCGATGACCGCGACGACGTGGTCGTCCTTCTTCAGGACCTCGTTGGCCTTGGCCAGGCCGTCGGCCCAGCCCAGCACGGTGGAGGCGTGGCTGTTCTCGATGAAGTCGTGCTCTGACTCGGCGCGGGCCGGGTAGCCGGAGAGCCCGCCCTTCATCTTCAGCCTGGAGAAGTCCTGGCGGCCGGTGAGGAGCTTGTGCACATAGCTCTGGTGGCCGGTGTCCCACAGGACCTTGTCCCTGGGCGACTCGAAGACGCGGTGCAGCGCGATCGTGAGCTCCACGACGCCCAGGTTGGGGCCGAGGTGCCCGCCGGTCTTGGCGACCGCGTCCACGAGAAAGGTCCGGATCTCAGCGGCCAGCTGGTCCAGCTGCTCCGGGCTGAGCCGGTCGAGATCGCGCGGTCCCCTGATACGGGTAAGCAGCGGCACCCGTGCCTCCTTGCATCCGTGCTGGTCGAGCATGCCGATTCCGCCGAGTCTAATGTTCCGTTCGCGACGGCGGTCATCGGGCGGTGCGTTCCGCGTCACGCGAATGGCTGACATCCGCGCCCGCGCACAGACGTGCCCGGCGCCGCGAGGGCACCGGGCACGTCCGGGGTTTCCCCCCTTGCCCCGGAAGGAGCGCGAGGAGGTGTGGGCCGCGGGTCAGGCGCGGCCCGCGGACTTCTGGGTCTTGCGGGTGACCGCGTCGATCACGACGGTCGCGAGCAGTACGCCACCCGTGATCATGTACTGGATCGGCGAGGCGATGCCCTGCAGGGCCAGGCCGTACTGGATCGAGGTGATCACCAGCACACCGAGCAGCGCGTTCCAGGTGCGGCCGCGGCCGCCGAAGAGGCTGGTGCCGCCGATGACGGCCGCAGCGATGGCGTTCATCAGGAGCTCGCCGCTGCCCGCGCCCTGGTTGGCCGCGGTGATCTTCGACGCGAGGAAGAGACCGCCGATGGCCGCGAAGGTGCCGGAGATGGCGTAGATCGAGGTGCGGATCATCACCACGTTGATGCCGGCCCGGCGGGAGGCCTCGATGGACCCGCCGAGCGCGAAGACCTTGCGGCCGTACGCGGTGCGCCGGAGCACGAAGTCGGTGAGCACCAGGACCGCCAGGAAGAGCACCACCGCGAGCGGGAGGCCCTTGTACTGGTTGTAGACGGCGGCGGCGCCGACGGCCGGGATCGCGAGCAGCACCGTGCGCAGCACGATCTCGCTGAGCGGCCGGGACGGCACCCCGGCCGCCTCGCGGCGCCGGCTGTCGAGGAACGAGGTGAGGAAGAACGCCACCACCGCGACCGCGGCCAGGCCGTACGCGGCCGCCACATCGCTGAAGTAGTAGCTGGTCAGCTTGGCGACCAGGCCCTCGGGGTCCAGGTTGATCGTGCCGTTGCTGCCCAGGACCTGGAGCATGAAGCCGTTCCAGAACAGCAGACCGGCCAGGGTCACGGCGAACGCGGGGACGCCGATCTTGGCGAAGACGAAGCCGTGGATGGCGCCGGCGACCGTACCGGTGACGACGGCCAGGACCAGGGCCAGCCACTCGGCCATGCCGTGCGTGACGTTGAGCACCGCGAAGGTGGCGCCCGCGACACCGCTGACCGAGCCGACCGACAGGTCGATCTCGCCGAGCAGCAGCACGAAGACGATGCCGGTGGCGATCATGCCCGTACCGACCATGGCGACGCTGATGTCGGAGAGGTTGCCGGCGGTCAGGAAGTTGGAGTTCAGGCTCTGGAAGATCGCCATGATGGCGATCAGGCCGACGACGACCGGCAGCGACCCGAGGTCGCCCGCCTTCATCTTGCGCTTGAACTCGGACAGGTAGCCCGCGAAGCCCTGCTCGCGCACGAGCAGGCGCGGGTCGACGGCGGTGACCGCCTCGCCCGCGGCCGGCGGCGCGTCCACGGGGGCCTCGTGCGGCTTGTCGAGGTGGATGGGCGCGGTCGGGTCGGCCGCCGCGGCCTTGTCCACGGGGGAGGTCTTGTCGGTGCTCACTTCTGAACCTCCGCGTTGCGCGCCGCACGGCGGGTCACGGCGTTGTCCGTGGCGCCGGTGATGGCGGAGATGATCTCTTCCTGCGAGGTGTTCTTGACCTCGAAGACGCCGTTGTTGCGGCCGAGGCGCAGCACGGCGACCTTGTCCGCGACGGCCTTCACATCGGCCATGTTGTGGCTGATGAGGATGACCGCGTGGCCGCGCTCGCGCAGCCGCTCGACCAGGTCGAGGACCTGCGCGGTCTGCTCGACGCCGAGGGCCGCGGTCGGCTCGTCGAGGATGACGAGCTTGGGCTCGCCGAGCATCGAACGGGCGATGGCGACGGTCTGGCGCTGGCCTCCGGAGAGCGACGCGATCGGGATGCGGACGCTCGGGATGCGGATCGACAGCGTGGTGAGCAGCTCGCGCGAGCGGCGCTCCATCTCGACCTCGTCGAGGATGCCGCGCTTGCGCAGCTCCCGGCCGAGGTAGAGGTTGCCGACGACGTCGATGTTGTCGCACAGCGCGAGGTCCTGGTAGACGGTCGCGATGCCGAGAGACTGGGCGTCGTGCGGCTTGTTGATCTGTACGCCGCGGCCCTCCCACTCGATGACGCCGTCATCGATGGGGTGCACACCTGCGATCGTCTTGACCAGCGTGGACTTTCCGGCTCCGTTGTCGCCCACCAGGGCGACCACCTCACCGGCGTGGACCTCAAGCTCTACGTCGGTGAGCGCCTGGACGGCACCGAATCGCTTGGAGACCCCGCGCAACGCCAGCACGGGCGTAGCGGACACGTGAACCATCTCCTTCGCCGCCTGACCGGCGGGGATGCCGCGCCCGAGGAGGAGGGCGCGGAGGTTGAGCAGAAGAGAACGAGGAGGAGAAGCGTTCCGTCCGGCGCCCCGCCCGATAGCGGGGGCTGAGAAGGAGGGCGGGGCGCCGGACAGGCTTCGGGGGCCGGGGCCCCCGCGCACAGCGTGCGCGCGGGGGTTCCGGCGGGGTGACTACTTCAGGCCGAGCGCGTCGCAGGCGGCCTTGTAGTTCGAGGTGCAGATCTCGTCGACCGTGTAGATGCCGTCCTTGATGACGGTGTCCTTGATGTTGTCCTTGGTCAGCGACACGACCGGGAGGATCACCGACGGGACGCCCTTGGTGGTCGGGCTGTCGACCTTGGACTTCGCGATCGAGTCCAGCTTCTCACCCTTGGCCAGCGCGACGGCCATCTCGGCCGCGATCGGGCCTTCCTGGACGTAGGGCTTGTAGACGCTCATGAACTGCTCGCCCGCGACGATGCGCTGGACTCCGGCGAGTTCGGCGTCCTGGCCGGTGACCGGGGGAAGCTTGGCGAGGCCGGCCGCCTTGAGGGCGGTGATGATGCCGC
>NZ_JBHWUR010000130.1:0-19512 GCF_042737755.1 Streptomyces sp. NPDC059994 | reverse complement strand
CGGAAGCTAAGCCTTTCAGCGCCGATGGTACTGCAGGGGGGACCCTGTGGGAGAGTAGGACACCGCCGAACAATCTTTAGCCTCAACCCCCGTGCCCTTTTGGGCCGGGGGTTGAGGCATTTTTGCGTTCAGGGCCTTATCAGGTCGGACCTTTTCCCCGTCCCAACCCGCTCCCATCAGAGTCGGCCTGCAGCCTTCAGCTCCAGGTACGCGTCGGCCAGCGCCGGAGCGAGTTCATCCGGGGTGGCGTCCACGACGGTGACGCCGTGGCGCATCAGTTGTTCAGCCGTGCGGCGGCGCTGTTCCTGGGTGCGGCTGGCGGCGGCTGCTTCGTAAACGGCGTCCACAGTGCCACGCGACTCCGCCAACTTCTTGATATGGGGGTCGGCGATCGCCGCGACCAGGACTGTGTGGCGCTTCGTGAGCTGCGGGAGAACGGGGAGCAGGCCTTCTTCCACGGGGGCTGCGTCCAGACTGGTCAGCAGCACGATCAAGGAACGTCGAGGAGCGTTGGCGAGTGCGGCGGCGCTCAAGCCTCGGGCATCCGTTTCCACCAACTCGGGCTCGAGTGGCGCGAGTGCGTTGACCAGAGAGGGCAGGAGTTCGCCGGCGGCGCGGCCCTGTACCTGGGCCCGTACACGACGGTCGTACGCGAGGAGGTCGACGCGGTCGCCCGCGCGGGAGGCGAGTGCGGCGAGGAGCAGAGTGGCGTCCATGGCGGCGTCCAGGCGCGGGATGTCTCCGACGCGGCCTGCCGAGGTACGCCCCGTATCGAGGACGACAAGGATGTGACGGTCGCGTTCGGGCCGCCAGGTGCGTACGGCGACGGTGTTCTGCCGGGCAGTGGCGCGCCAGTCGATGGAGCGGGTGTCGTCGCCCGGGACGTAGGGGCGAAGGCTGTCGAACTCGGTGCCTTCCCCGCGGGTCAACACGCTGGTGCGGCCATCGAGTTCGCGCAGTCGGGCCAGCCGGGACGGCAGGTGTTTGCGGCTGGTGAACGGTGGCAGTACGCGCACGGTCCAGGGGACGTGGTGGCTGCCTTGCCGGGAGACGAGGCCGAGTGGTCCATATGAGCGGACGGTGATCTGCTGGGAGCGGCGGTCGCCCCGCCGGGTCGGGCGCAGGGCCGTGGTGACGCGGCGGCGTTCGTCGGCAGGGACCGTCAATGTGTGCCGGGAGGCGTCCTGTTCGGCGCCGGAGGTCCAACTGCTGGGTGGCCAGGCGTCGCGGAGCTGGGCCCGCAACGGGCGTCCGGAGGGATTGGTGACGGTGAGGACGACCTCAGCGGCGTCACCTAGTCGAACTGATGTATCACCGTTTCGGGTGAATTGAAGCTTTCGCACTGGCGCGGCGAGGGCGTAGTCGCACATCATTGCGAGTGTGAGGGGGGCGTTGACCGCGAGCATTCCCGCCCAGCTCGGGGCCCATACGCCGACGGGGACGGAGCCGAGGGCAGCGAGCAGAGCAGTGCGTCCGGTGAGAGCCACGATCGCCGTCTCAGCGGGGGACGGGGACGTGGGCGAGGACCGAGGTGATGACGGAGTCGGCGGTGACGCCCTCCATCTCCGCCTCGGGACGCAACTGGATGCGATGGCGAAGTGTGGGGAGGGCCAAGGCCTTTACGTCGTCAGGGATCACATAGTCCCGGCCCGTGAGCCAGGCCCAGGCGCGAGCGGTGGAGAGCAGGGCGGTGGCGCCTCGGGGAGAGACACCGAGGCTGAGTGAGGGGGATTCACGCGTGGCACGACAGATATCGACGACATAGCCGGTGATCTCTGCGGAGACCGAGGTCTTGGCGACGGCAGCGCGAGCCGCTTCGAGGTCGGCGGCTCCCGCGACCGGGCGGACTCCGGCTGCCTGGAGGTTGCGAGGGTCGAAGCCCCCGGCGTGACGGGCGAGGACGTTGATCTCGTCCGCGCGCGAGGGCAGAGGCACCGTCAACTTCAGCAGGAAGCGGTCCAGCTGGGCTTCCGGCAGGGGATAGGTGCCCTCGTACTCGACGGGGTTCTGCGTAGCGGCGACCAGGAAGGGCTCGGGGAGCGGTCGCGGTCTGCCGTCGACCGTGACCTGACGCTCCTCCATGGCTTCGAGGAGGGACGACTGGGTCTTCGGAGGAGTGCGGTTGATCTCGTCCGCGAGCAGCAGATTGGTGAACACCGGGCCGGCCTGGAAGGAGAACTCGGCGGTGCGGGCGTCGTAGATCAGCGAGCCCGTGACATCACTGGGCATCAGATCGGGGGTGAACTGGACGCGCTTGGTGTCGAGTTCGAGCGAAGCGGCGAGCGCACGCACCAGGAGCGTCTTGGCGACGCCGGGGACTCCTTCGAGGAGGACATGGCCGCGGCACAGCAGTGCCACGACCAGGCCCGTGACGGCGGAGTCCTGGCCGACCACGGCCTTGGCGATCTCGGCGCGCAGGGCCTCCAGGGAGGCCCGGGCGCTGTCCGGGTTCGCTGCGGTCGCCGGGGTTCGGTCGCTCATGAGGTGCGTACCTCTCTTTCGAGGGCGTCGAGTTCGTCCGCGAGGCGGACCAGTGCGTCGTCGTCGGCCGGGGCCGGGCCGAAGAGCAGGACATGAAGGTCCCGTTCGGCTGACGGGAACCGGGCGGAGACGGCGGGGACGAGGAGTTCGGGCGCGTGTGCCGAGGCAGCGGGCACGCCCAGGAGGGGAGCAAGACGGGTGCGGGTGGCCGAGCGCAGGGCGTCGGCCGCGCGGTCGCGGGCGTTGGCCTTGCGGTAGAGGCGGGCCCGGCCCTCGGTGGCCTCGGACGCGCGGACGGCGACCGGGAGTTGCTCGGTCACCAGCGGGCCGAGGCGGCGGGCTCGCCAGATGGCGGCGAGTGCGGCCGCGAGGGTGAGCTGGAGGGTGGCCCAGAGCCAGCCGGACGGGATGAGGTCGAAGAAGCTGCGGTCACCGCCGTCGGTGGCCGAGACATCACCGAGCGAGGGGAGGTACCAGACCAGATGGGGGCGGGAGCCGAGGAGTTGGAGGGCGAGCGAGGCGTTGCCCTGCTTGTCGAGACGGTGGTTGTAGAGGATGTCCGGGGCGCCGAGCAGGACGGTGTCGCCGTGGGCGGGAGCCTGTATCCGGAGCAGGGTGGGCAATCCGCCTGCGGGGTAACAGGCGTCGTCGGCCTGGCCGTCGGCGGTGTAGCGGACACCTCCGGTGTCGGCGCTTCCGGCGCGGACGGCCAGCGGCAGGGAGCAGTTCGGTTCGCGGTTGCTGACCGAGGACGAGGCCTCTTCCCGTACGCCAGGGGCGAGCACGGGAAGGGAGGGCGCGCCCGGGGAGATCAGCACGGTGCGTCCGCCGGACTCGGTGGTGGCGGCGTGGAGCCGGTGTTGCTGGGATGCCGTGAGCAGATCGGGGACGGTGACCAGGAGTGTGGTGTCCGGACCTGTGGCGCGGGTGGCTTCGTCGAGGGTGGTGGCCACGCGCGTGGAGACGCCCTGGTCCTTGAGGAGTTCGGCGACGGCGCGACTGCCGTAGCGGTCTGCCGACCGGGGGTCGAGGCGGCCGTGCTGGTCGCCGGAGCGGGTGGCGGCGAGGGCGATCCCGGCGACCAGGAGGATCACGGCGGCGAGCAGCAGCCCGCGGGTGCGCGTCCAGATCTGACGGGGCGTCGCGTCGGTGGACGTGGAAGCGAGGGAGGCAGCGCCGGCGGGGGCCTGGGTGCCGGTCATTCGGCGGCTCCCCGGGCAGTCGCTTGCACTGTGGGGCGCTGGGCGAGGGCGCTGAGATCCGGCTTCGTACGTTCCAGGTCGGTGTCGAGGTCATACAGGCGGCGGTACGCGGCCTCGTTCGCCGTACGGCCCCCGTATGTGACGTCGTCGAACTCGCGGGCGGCGGCGCGGAGTCGGTCGGCGTGGCCGGGCAGCGGACGCCCAGCCTCGGCAGCGGCCTCGTCGGCGGTGCGGCCGGGGCGCGGGTCGAGGAGGGCGCGTTCCTCCAGGGAGCGGACGACCGCGCGCATCCGTTCCTGGACGGCCTGGGTCCAGCGGCCGGCCACGGCGTGGGTCTCGGCGGCGGCGCGGTGCTCTGCGGCGCTGCGCGGGCGGTCGTCGAAGACCGTGCCGACGGTGGAGACAACGCGCTTCGGGGTGCCCAGCCGCCACCACAGGGCGGCGATCAGGGCGAGGACGAACACGGCGATGGCGGCCAGTCCGAGCGCGCCGCCCGGGGCTGCGCCCGAGGCGGCGTCGAACAAGCCGCCGACCCAGTCCCAGAACCGGTTGAGGGCGCGCTCCAGGAGGTTCGGGTCGTTCTCGTGGTACATCGGGTTCGACAGTTCGCGCCGTGCCGCCTCGCGGGCGGGCACGCGCGGAGTGTCCACCGGTGGTTCGCCCGTCGATCGGACCAGCAGCCGCACCATGGTTGTGCCCCCCGTTGCGGACACCGCATCAGCTCCCGGGAGTCTCGTGGCCCGGCAGGTTCGCGGCGCGGGCGAGATCGAGGTCGAGGGCCTCGCGGCGGATGCGCTGGTCGATGTAGAGCAGCGCGGCGACACCGGCGGAGATCGGGTAGGTGATCGCCGAGCCGATCACGGCGCCGATCCCGGTGATGATCAGGAACGGCCAGCCGAAGTCGGAACCGGCCCCGGAGAAGAGGCTGCTGGCGCCGCCGTCGTCCACGAGCGTTCCGATGACGGTGAACGGGATCGCGATGATCATCGAGACGATGAAGGTGAGGAGCAGCGTCAGCAGCGTGATGCCGAAAATGCGCCACCAGGCGCCGCGGACCAGCTTGGCGGACCGGCGCAGGGACTTGACGAGGCCCTGACGCTCCAGCATCAGCGCGGGGGCGGCGAGGCTGAACTGGACCAGCAGCCAGATGACGACCACGACGGCGGCCAGCCCGCCGAGCCCTGCCAGGGCCGCACCCGCGTCGGATCCGATGAGCGCCCCCGGAAGGATGCCGATGCCGACGACCGCGCCCGCCATCGAAGGCAGCAGCACAAGGAGGCCGAGCAGGGGCAGCAGCCTCGGCCGGGCCTCCGCCCAGGCCTCCCGCAGCGTCACCGGGCGCCCCAGGACGGAGCGGCTGATGACGACAGTGAGGACCGCCGTGACGAAGAGCGTGCCGATCAGCGCGAGGACGCCGATGGGCAGCAGGCTGAGCATGCTGGAGCGCAGCGAGTCGAAGGCCTGGTCGATGGCCTCGGTGCCGGTGGCGTTCGGGTCGATCTCCGGAGGGTCCGGCAGGAGGTAGCGCTGGACGAGGATGTCCGCGATCTGCGTGATCACGGCGACCGTGAGGGTGAGGCCGAGGACCGTGCGCCAGTGGGCGCGCATCGTCGACACCGCGCCGTCGAGGATCTCGCCGACCCCGAGCGGGCGGAGCGGGATGACGCCGGGCTTGGCGGCGGGTGCGGGGCCCCAGCCGGAGTTCCAGTTCCCGCCGGGGGCGGGGGGCCGGCCCCAGCCGCCCTGCTGGGCCCCAGGAGGGCCCGGAGGGGGCGGGGGCGTGCCCTGGCCCGGCGTGGCGGCGGGAGGCGACCACTGGCCCGCAGGAGGCTGGTTCCGGGACCACTGGGAGGACGCGCGGGCCCGGTCGGAAGGCTCGGGCTGCCCGGCAGCGCCGGAGTCCTCGCCGTCGGAGGGGGCCGATCCGGGCGAAGCCCAGCCCGGAGAGTCGTTCACGGTCGTCCACCTCGTGGATTGGTCGTGGGACCAGCTCGGCGAGCCGGCTCGTTGGGGTTGGCAGCCATCGTGCCATGCGGTTCCGGGCCGCGGACCGGCCCCCGTATCTCGTTAGCACCTTCAATTGTCGGCGGCTCACCGGGCAGACTGGGCGGATGGCTGATCACGAGGTGCGATCCACCGTGGGCTCCGAGCCGCCGCGACTGGCACAGCTGCGCTGGGACGAGCCGCCGGAGGGGCCGGTGCTGGTGCTCCTCGACCAGACCCGGCTGCCGGCCGAGGAGGTCGAGCTGGTCTGTACGGATGTGCCGGCGCTGGTGCGCGCCATCCAGACGCTGGCGGTCCGCGGGGCGCCGCTGCTGGGGATCGCCGGGGCGTACGGGGTGGCGCTGGCCGGGGTGCGCGGCTACGACGTGCAGGAGGCCGCGGCTCTGCTGGCGGCGGCGCGGCCCACCGCGGTGAACCTCGGGTACGGGGTGCGGCTGGCCCTGGACGCGTATCAGGCGGCGGTCGGCAAGGGCGCGGGTTCTCAGGCGGCCGGGGCGGCGGCGCTGGCGGCCGCGAAGGCCCTGCACCGGGCGGACGCGGAGGCCAGTGCCAAGATGGCGGCGCACGGCCTCGCACTGCTCGACGAGCTGCTGCCCGGCGGCAGCCACCGGGTGCTCACACACTGCAACACCGGGCGGCTGGTCTCCGGCGGCGAGGGCACCGCGTTCGCGGTGGCGCTGGCCGCGCACCGGGCGGGCCGGCTGCGGCGGCTGTGGGTGGACGAGACGCGGCCACTGCTGCAAGGAGCCAGACTGACCGCGTACGAGGCGGCGCGCAGTGGAATGGCGTACAGCTTGCTGACCGACAATGCTGCGGGTTCGCTGTTCGCGGCGGGGGAGGTGGACGCTGTGCTGATCGGGGCCGACCGGATCGCCGCGGACGGATCGGTGGCGAACAAGGTGGGAAGCTATCCGCTCGCGGTGCTCGCCAAGTACCACCACGTGCCGTTCATCGTGGTGGCGCCAGTCACGACGGTGGACCTGGAAACCCCCGACGGGGCGGCGATCGAGGTCGAGCAGCGACCCGGGCAGGAGGTGACGGAGCTCACCGGACCGCAGATCTCTGCGGCCGGGTGGGGGACCGGCGGCGGACTGCCCGTGGCGCCGCTGGGGACGCAGGCGTACAACCCTGCCTTCGATGTGACGCCCCCCGAGCTGGTGACCGCGATTGTCACCGAGGAAGGTGTGCTCTCCCCCGTGACGGGGGGCGGGCTGAGAGAGCTGTGTGCCAGGTCACGCCAGGTAACGATTAGCTAATGGGATGATGACGTTTATGAAGGGACGCGTCCTTGTCGTCGACGACGACACCGCGCTGGCCGAGATGCTCGGCATTGTGCTGCGTGGAGAAGGTTTTGAGCCGTCGTTCGTAGCGGACGGCGACAAGGCACTGGCGGCATTCCGTGAGGCCAAGCCGGACCTGGTACTGCTGGACCTCATGCTGCCCGGACGGGACGGCATCGAGGTCTGCAGGCTGATCAGGGCCGAGTCAGGTGTGCCGATCGTGATGCTCACCGCCAAGAGCGACACCGTGGATGTGGTGGTCGGCCTGGAATCCGGGGCGGACGACTACATCGTGAAGCCGTTCAAGCCGAAGGAACTGGTCGCCCGTATCCGGGCGCGCCTGAGGAGGTCGGAGGAGCCGGCGCCGGAGCAGCTGGCGATCGGCGATCTGGTGATCGACGTGGCGGGTCACTCCGTGAAGCGGGACGGGCAGTCCATCGCCCTGACCCCGCTGGAGTTCGACCTGCTGGTCGCGCTGGCCCGTAAGCCGTGGCAGGTGTTCACCCGCGAGGTGCTCCTGGAGCAGGTGTGGGGGTACCGGCACGCGGCGGACACGCGGCTGGTCAACGTGCACGTCCAGCGGCTGCGCTCGAAGGTCGAGAAGGACCCCGAGCGTCCGGAGATCGTGGTGACCGTCCGTGGTGTCGGTTACAAGGCCGGACCGAGCTGATATGTCCCGCGGCGGTGCTGCTCCGAAGCCCGGGAAGCCCGGGGTCCGTGGGGGGCGGGCTGCTGGTGAGGGACGTAAGACGTCATGGGGCGGGCGGATCCTCCAGGAGGGCACGCCCGGCAGCCCCGTGCTGAGGCTCTTTGTGCGCTGGGTGCGGCGTCCGCTGCTGCCCGCGGTGCGGCTGTGGCGGCGCAACATCCAGGTGCGGGTGGTCGCCTCCACCCTGCTGATGTCGCTGGGTGTGGTGCTGCTGCTCGGGTTCGTTGTCATCGGTCAGGTGCGCAACGGGCTCCTCGTCACCAAGGAGAAGGCGTCCGAGAGCCAGTCCGCGGGCGGCTTCGCCGTGGCCAAGGACAAGGCCAGCGCCCCGGCGGCGCCGGGCGGACAGGACGACGCCGGCTCGGACGGGCGGGGCGCAAGCTCGGTGACCTGGCGCAGCGAGCTGGTGACCCAGCTCGCCAGCGGCGGGCAGGGCGCGTTCTACGTGGTCGCGCTGAGCGCCGATTCCGAGGACTCGCCCTCCAGCAACCGGGGCCCGCGCGCCTCGGGCGGCGTGGACCCGGTCTCCAGCGTCCCGCAGAGCCTGCGGGAAAACGTCGACCAGGGCACGGGCGCATACAAGACATACGCCTCGATCAAGTACCTCGACGGGCAGGAGTCCAAGCCGGGGCTGGTCATCGGGACCAAGCTGAAGGACGTCGACGGCCAGGCCTACCAGCTGTACTACCTCTTCCCGCTGGCGCAGGAGGAGAAGACGCTGAGCCTGGTCAAGGGCACCCTTGCGACCGCCGGGCTGTTCCTGGTGGTGCTCCTCGGGGCGATCGCCTGGCTGGTGGTGCGGCAGGTCGTCACCCCGGTGCGGATGGCCGCGCAGATCGCGGAGCGGCTCTCCGCGGCCAAGCTCCAGGAGCGGATGAAGGTCACCGGCGAGGACGACATCGCCCGGCTCGGCGAGGCCTTCAACAAGATGGCGCAGAACCTCCAGATCAAGATCCAGCAGCTGGAGGAGCTGTCGCGGATGCAGCGGCGGTTCGTCTCGGACGTCTCGCACGAGCTGCGTACGCCGCTGACGACCGTACGGATGGCCGCGGACGTCATCCACGACGCGCGCGTCGACTTCGATCCGGTGACGGCGCGGTCGGCGGAGCTGCTGGCCGGGCAGCTCGACCGGTTCGAGTCGCTGCTCGCCGACCTGCTGGAGATCAGCCGGTTCGACGCGGGCGCGGCGGCCCTGGAGGCCGAGCCGATAGACCTGCGGAACGTCGTACGACGGGTGATCGAGGGTGCCGAGCCGCTCGCCGAGCGCAAGGGCACCCGGATACGGGTGGTCGGGGACGACCAGCCGGTGGTCGCGGAGGCCGACGCCCGAAGGGTCGAACGGGTGCTGCGCAACCTCGTGGTCAACGCCGTGGAGCACGGCGAGGGCCGGGATGTGGTGGTGCGTATGGGCACGGCCGGCGGCGCCGTCGCGATCGCGGTGCGCGACTACGGAGTGGGCCTGAAGCCGGGCGAGGCGACCCGGGTGTTCAACCGCTTCTGGCGGGCCGACCCGGCTCGGGCCAGGACGACCGGAGGCACCGGTCTGGGACTGTCGATCGCGGTCGAGGACGCGCGGCTGCACGGCGGCTGGCTCCAGGCCTGGGGCGAGCCGGGTGGCGGCTCCCAGTTCCGGCTGACGCTGCCGCGTACGGCCGACGAGCCGCTGCGCGGATCGCCGATACCGCTGGAACCGGAGGACTCGCGGGCCGCGCGCGAGCGTGCCCGCCAGGGCGCGACGGCCGAGCAGGGCAACGGGCTGCGGCTGGCGAGCGTGCCCGTCCAGCCCGCCGCCACCCACTCCTCGCTGCCCGTGCCGCCCCGGCCCCCGGTCCCGCCGAGGACGTCCGGGCCGGCCGCCGATCCGACCGCGCTGCCCGGTGGCGGCGGGGCCAGGGTGGTGCCCCGGGTCAGTGACGCGCGCGTGGAGGGCGAATCCGTACCATCGCAGGCTGCTGACAGAGCGGCTGCCCCGGCAGCCGCCGACCAGGAGGAATCGGCTCGTGGGCGCTGATCGGGGGAGGGGCCGCGGCCGTCGGCTGCGGTCGGCCGCGCTGCTGGGCTGCGGCGGTGTGCTGGTGGCGGGGTGCGCGTCGATGCCCGACAGCGGTGACGTGCACGCGGTGCAGGCCTCGCAGCGCGCCGACTCGCAGGTGCAGGTGTACGCGGTGCCGCCGCGCGAGGGGGCGGCCGCCGACGAGATAGTCGACGGGTTCCTGGAGGCGATGACCAGTGACGACCCGCAGTTCGCGACGGCCCGCAAGTATCTGACGCCGCAGGCCGCGCGGACCTGGAAGCCGGATCTGGCGACCACGGTGCTGGCCGACGGGCCGAACCCGCAGCCGAACCGGACCAACGACAAGGGCGACAGTTCGAGCTTCACGTTCACGGTGACCGGGAAGCCGGTCGCCGTGGTGGACAAGCAGCACGCCTTCCAGCCGGCCGGGCCGAAGTCGGCGTACAACGAGACGATCCATCTCGTACGGCAGAACACGCCCAACGGCAAGGAGTGGCGCATCGACGCGCTGCCCGAGGGGCTGCTGCTGGGCCAGTCGGACTTCCAGCGCATCTACCGTTCCGTCAACAAGTACTACTTCGCGTCGGGGCAGGACCGGCTGGTCGCCGATCCGGTGTACGTGCGCCAGCGCAACGACCCCGAGACGCAGATGAACCTGGTCACCCAGACGGTCATGGCCGTCCTGGAGGGGCCGACCAACTGGCTGCGGCCGGTGGTGGGTTCGCGCTTCCCGAGCGGTACGGCGCTGAAGGAGGGCACCAAGTCGCTCTCGTTCGACGACCGCAACGCGCTGAAGGTGCCGCTCAACGAGCGGGCGTCCAACGTCGGCGGGAGTCAGTGCCGCAAGATGGCGGCCCAACTGCTGTTCACCCTGCGGGATCTGACGGCGACCCGGGTCGGCCAGGTGGAGCTGGACCGGGCGAACGGCTCGCAGCTGTGCGTGCTCGGCGGCGACCAGGCCGAGGGGTACGCCCCGGACCGTATCTCGCCCAAGCCCGGCCAGTACTTCGTGGACGCTCAGGGGCGCCTCGCGCGGATGCGTGCCGGTACGCGCGACAGCGCGGACAGCACCGACGGCGTCGACAGCACGGACGGGGACGTGGTCACCGAGCTGGTGCCCGGGCCGTTCGGTCGGGCCGAGCAGCGGCTGCGTACGGTCGCGGTGGAGCGGGACGAGAGGCGCGCGGCGGGGGTGGCGACCGACGGCCGCTCGATGTACGTGGCGCCGATCGTGTACGACGGCGAGCTGGTGAAGACGCTCGTGACCAGCCAGAGCAAGGATCCGAAGGACGGGCTCTCGGCGCCGAGTTGGGACGGGCGCAACGACCTGTGGGTGGCGGACCGGGACCCGGGTCACCCCCGGCTGCTCCGCCTCGACCAGGGTGAGGGCCAGCCGCAGGAGGTCGATGTCGCCGGTCTGAACGGGGCGCGCATCGAGCAGGTGCGGATGTCGGCGGACGGGGTGCGGATCGCGCTCCTGGTGAACGAGGGCGGCCACACGACGCTGCGGATCGGCCGCGTGGAGCGGATCGGCGATCCGGAGCACCCGCAGGTCTCCGTGGTGGAGCTGCGTCCCGGAGCGCCCCAGATGGAGGATGTGACGGCCGTTTCCTGGGCCGGTCGCAGCCGCCTCGTCGTGGTCGGCAAGGAGTCGGGCGGCCTCCAGCAGCAGCTGCGCTACATGCAGACGGACGGCTCGCTGTCGGCCGCGGGCAATCTGCCCGGCGCCAACCGGGTGACCGAGATCGCCGCCGCGGACGACGAGCGGCTGCCGCTGGTGGCGCACTCTAAGGAGGACGGCATCGTACGGCTGCCGCCGGGCGCCAACTGGAAGACGGCGGTCAAGACGGGCTCCTCGCCGGTCTATCCGGGCTGACGGCTCCGCCGCCCCGGCGGTGGACGCTCGATCGTCCCGGCAGCGGTGGCTCCGCCGCCCCGGTGGGTTTTCCACAGGGGTGGCCGGGCGGTCTCCCTGTTGGCAGAGTGGATGCCATGCGGGGATGGTGGCAGGAGATCTCCGGGCTGGTGCTGCCGGTTGCCTGCGGCGGCTGCGGCAGTCCCCGTACGGCGCTGTGTGAGCGGTGCGCGGCGGCGCTGCTCGGAGTGCCGGCACGGCGGGTCCGGCCTGCCCCCGAGCCCGCAGGGCTGCCGGTGGTGTACGCGGCGGCGGTGTACGCGGACGCCGTACGGGCGATGCTGCTCGCGCACAAGGAACGAGGTGCCCTGGGGCTGGCCGGAGTCCTCGGGCAGGCGCTCGCGGGCGCGGTGCGCGCGGCCGCCGGAGCGCCCCGGGACGGGCCGTTGCTGCTCGTGCCGGTGCCGTCGGCGCGGCGGGCGGTGCGGGCGCGCGGGCATGATCCGGCGCGCCGGATCGCCCTGGCGGCGGCCGGGGAGTTGCGGCGTACGGGTACGGACGCGCGCGTGGCGGCGGTGCTGCGCCAGCGGCGTGCGGTGGCGGACCAGTCGGGGCTGAGCGCCCGGCAGCGGCTGGCGAATCTGAGCGGGGCGCTGGAGGTGCCGGCGGGCGGTGACAGGCTGCTGGAGGGCGGCCGGGTGGTCCTGGTGGACGACCTGATGACTACGGGAGCCTCACTGGTGGAGGCGGCCCGAGCCGTCGCGGGCGCCGCCAGGACGGCGACCGGGGCGGTCGGCGATGGCCCGGCGCACACACTTCCGGGATTCGCACGACGAACGGCGGCGGCCGCGGTCGTCGCGTCCACTCCGGCATCCTTCGAATAAACCGGAACTGACAGGGAACTTGCATCGTTGCAGGTAGTGAGAGGGAGGAAACACCTGAACGGAGGTACGTGCGGGTAGCGGGTGCCGACACCCGTCCGAGCGAGCTATGTTCGGTTGTGAGGAATGGCGAGAGCTGAGCCTCACTGAACGCACGGCCTTCTGGCTATTTCCCCGACCCTGAAGTCGGTGGGGTGACGATCTTCCCCACGGGGGAGGAGGAGGTGAAAGTCGCCCAGTCCGAGACTCCGGGGGTCACCGGAGTCTGGTGCAAGAGGGAGATGCTCCGCAGTGAAGGCGGAGTGATCCGGGAACGGAGTTCTGCGTGGACATCGTCGTCAAGGGCCGCAAGACCGAGGTACCCGAGCGGTTCCGCAAGCACGTGGCCGAGAAGCTGAAGCTGGAGAAGATCCAGAAGCTCGACGGCAAGGTAATCAGCCTCGACGTCGAGGTGTCCAAGGAACACAACCCGCGGCAGGCCGACCGTTCCGACCGAGTGGAGATCACGCTGCACTCGCGTGGCCCGGTGATCCGGGCGGAGGCGGCGGCAGGAGATCCGTACGCAGCCCTCGACCTGGCCCACAGCAAGCTGGAGGCGCGGCTGCGCAAGCAGCACGACAAGCGCTACACCCGCAGGGGCAACGGTCGGCTGTCGGCTGCCGAAGTGGCCGTCGTGGTGCCGGACGCCGCCGAGTTGAACGGAAGCGGGGAGCTCGTGAACCGTACGACGGAGGAGGGCGTCCCCATCACCCGGATGGGATCGGTCGAAGTCCAGGGCGAAGGCCCGCTCGTGGTCCGCGAGAAGACCCATGTCGCCGCCCCGATGACGCTCGACCAGGCGCTCTACGAGATGGAGCTGGTCGGGCACGACTTCTACCTCTTCGTCGACTCCGAGACGAAGCAGCCCAGTGTCGTCTACCGGCGGCACGCCTACGACTACGGCGTGATTCATCTGGAATCGGACCCGCTCGCCGGTGAGGACGCGGGCGGCGCCGGCGGAGCGCTCGGCGGATGACCAGGTCGGCGGCGCGCTGAACGGATCCGTGCGGCGCGCCGTACCAGAGTGCGGTGGTGCCCCTGGAGCGCTTGTGCGCCCCCAGGGGCACCATTGTGCGACTGCTGGACCACCGCTCTGTCGGCCGGGCATGAAATCATGGCGTCGCACGCCAACCGCTCCTTCGTGGAGCACGGTTGGTGAAGCAACACCAACTCGGGCCATGGCCTTCAGGGGGAGGAACGATGGCAGACAGCTTCGGGCCGGTGCACGGCGGGTCGGCCCCGGACGGTTCTGACGGGGCTCCCGCCGGCATGGAAGCGGCCGGATCGCGCAAGGAGCCGATCCGGGTCCTGGTCGTCGACGACCACGCGCTGTTCCGCCGGGGCCTGGAGATCGTGCTGGCCGCGGAGGAGGACATCCAGGTCGTCGGCGAGGCGGGCGACGGGGCGGAGGCCGTGGACAAGGCGGCGGACCTGCTTCCCGACATCGTGCTGATGGATGTACGGATGCCGAGGCGCGGCGGGATCGAGGCCTGCACCTCCATCAAGGAGGTGGCCCCCAGCGCGAAGATCATCATGCTGACGATCAGCGACGAGGAGGCCGACCTCTACGACGCGATCAAGGCGGGTGCGACGGGCTACCTCCTCAAGGAGATCTCCACCGACGAGGTGGCGACCGCGATCCGGGCGGTGGCGGACGGCCAGTCCCAGATCAGCCCGTCGATGGCGTCGAAGCTGCTCACCGAGTTCAAGTCGATGATCCAGCGCACCGACGAGCGCCGGCTGGTGCCCGCGCCGAGGCTCACCGATCGTGAGCTGGAGGTGCTCAAGCTCGTCGCCACGGGGATGAACAACCGCGACATCGCCAAGGAGTTGTTCATCTCCGAGAACACCGTGAAGAATCACGTCCGCAACATCCTGGAGAAACTGCAGCTGCACTCCAGGATGGAGGCGGTGGTCTACGCGATGCGCGAGAAGATCCTGGAGATCCGCTAGAGCCTGCCCGGCCCGGCCTGGCCCCGATCCGCCGCGCGGCGCCGCCTTGGCCCGGGCTCGGCTCAGGCCGCCGCGATCGCCGCCGTCAGCTCCCGGGCGATCCCCGGAGTGTCGGCGCGCTCGATCCGTACGGCGTCGCAGCCCACCCACCGCGCCGCCTCCAGCAGGGCCTGGGCCATCGGGGCTATGGCCTTCGGTGTGTCCAGGGAGACCTGCTTGGCCACCAGCGTGCGGCCCTGGCGGGCGGGGTCGGCGCGGCCGAGCAGCCTGCCGCCCGCCAGCAGGGGCATCGCGAAGTATCCGTACACCCGCTTCGGCTTGGGCGTGTAGGCCTCCAGACGGTGGCTGAAGCCGAAGATCCGCTCGGTGCGCGCGCGGTCCCAGATGAGCGAGTCGAAGGGCGACAGGAGCGTCGTGCGGTGGCGCCCGCGCGGCTCGGTGGCCAGCGCCTCCGGGTCTGCCCAGGCGGCCTTGTCCCAGCCCTGGACGGTGACGGGCACCAGCCCGGAGTCGGCGATCACCGCGTCCACCTGCTCGCCCTTCAGACGGTGGTAGTCCGCGATGTCCGCGCGCGTGCCGACGCCGAGAGAGCGGCCCGCCAGCGCGACGAGGCGGCGCAGGCACTCGGTGTCGTCCAGCTCATCGTGGAGGAAGGCGTCCGGGATGGCGCGCTCGGCCAGGTCGTACACCCGCTTCCAGCCGCGTCGTTCGGTGCACACCACCTCGCCGTACATCAGCGCACGTTCGACGGCGACCTTGGACTCCGACCAGTCCCACCACTCGCCCTTGTTCTTGGCGCCGCCCAAGTCCGTCGCGGTCAGCGGGCCTTCGGCCCGCAGCTGCTTGATCACCTGCTCGTACGCCCCGTCGGGCAGGTCGTGGTGCCAGTGCGGGCGGGAGCGGTAGGCGCGCCGGCGGAAGGCGAAGTGCGGCCACTCCTCCACGGGGAGGATGCAGGCGGCGTGCGACCAGTACTCGAAGGCGTGGCCGTCCGTCCAGTACGCCCCGTCCACCGCCTTGCGGCCCACCGCGCCCAGGCGTGCGTACGGAATCAACTCGTGTGACCGGGCGAGGAC
This sequence comes from Streptomyces sp. NPDC059994, assembly GCF_042737755.1. Lineage (NCBI taxonomy): Bacteria > Bacillati > Actinomycetota > Actinomycetes > Kitasatosporales > Streptomycetaceae > Streptomyces > Streptomyces sp. NPDC059994. Next base: position 4,018 of record NZ_JBHWUR010000130.1, on the reverse strand, counting down.
CGAGATCGTGTCGAGCTGGACCGCGCCCAGGTGGCGCAGCACGCCCCGGACCCCGCCCCTGCGGTCGGGGGCGCCCATGAAGCCCTGGGCGCGCAGGGCGATGCGACGGGCCTCGTCGGCGGAGAGTTGGGCGGCGGGACGCGGCAGGCTGGTCATGTTCCGCACGATAGACGGCGGCACTGACAATCCACCGGGGAGCGTCCCGGGCCGGGGCCCGGCCGCGCCCGCCTCACCCCCGGGACGGCAAGTACGCGCGCGTGGTGGGCAGACCCAGGTCGCTGGGGAGGAGCCCGCCCACCCAGCTGTCGCGGCGGGTGCCGCCGTGGACGAGGGCCGCGCGCAGGGTGCCCTCCATGGTGAAGCCCGCCTTCTCGGCCACCGCGCGCGAGGCCGCGTTGCCGACCTCCGCCCGCCACTCCAGGCGCTCGACGCCCGCCGACTCGAAGGCCCAGCGGGCCGCCGCCACCGCCGCTTCGGTCATATAGCCGCGGCCCCGGTGCTCCTTGGCCGCCCAGAACCCCAGCTCGGCGACGTTCTCGCCGCGCCGCATGACGCCGACCATCGCCACCAGCGCGCCCTCCGACGCCGCCCCCTCAGCCGCACCGGTCCCGGCGGCCTCTTCGGCCTCACCCGTCCCGGAGGTATCCCTAAGACGTACCGCGAACGTGAATTCGGAGTCGTCCCGCCAGCCGTTGGGCGCGAAGGTGCCGGTGAAGGCCTCGGCGTGCTCGCGCAGGTACGGCGAGGGGACGGTGGTCCAGCGCTGGATGTCGGGGTCCTGACAGGCCGCGTACGTGCCGTCCGCGTCCTGCGGGCCGACGGGGCGCAGCAGCAGGCGCTCGGTGCTGAGGATGACTGGGTCCATCGGCTGATTCTCCGCGCGGGGCCGGATCGCCCGCCAGGGCTTTTCGTGTTTCCCGGCACCTTCCGGGCGCCCTGTCCGTTGTCGTCATGGCAGACCTCCCGGCGTGGGCGGGTCCTCGCATACGATGGCCGTTGCCCAGAAGTAGTCAACCGTACTCGACCGCGCCAGGCCCGACCGGCAAGGAGACCAACCCCCGTGTCCGTCCTTTCAAAGCTCATGCGTGCAGGCGAAGGCAAGATCCTGCGCAAGCTGCACCGCATCGCGGACCAGGTCAACTCCATCGAAGAGGACTTCGTGAACCTCTCCGACGCCGAGCTCCGTGCCCTCACCGACGAGTACAAGGAGCGTTACGCGAACGGTGAGAGCCTGGACGACCTGCTCCCGGAAGCCTTCGCCACCGTCCGCGAGGCCGCCAAGCGCGTCCTCGGACAGCGCCACTACGACGTCCAGATGATGGGCGGCGCCGCGCTGCACCTCGGCTATGTCGCCGAGATGAAGACCGGTGAGGGCAAGACTCTCGTCGGCACGCTCCCGGCGTACCTCAACGCGCTCTCCGGCAAGGGCGTGCACCTGATCACGGTCAACGACTACCTGGCCGAGCGCGACTCCGAGATGATGGGCCGCGTGCACCGGTTCCTCGGCCTTGAGGTCGGCTGCATCCTGGCCAACATGTCGCCCGCCGAGCGCCGCGCGATGTACGCCTGTGACATCACGTACGGCACGAACAACGAGTTCGGCTTCGACTACCTGCGCGACAACATGGCGTGGTCCCAGGAGGAGCTCGTCCAGCGCGGCCACAACTTCGCGATCGTCGACGAGGTCGACTCCATCCTGGTCGACGAGGCGCGTACGCCGCTGATCATCTCCGGCCCGGCCGACCAGGCCACCAAGTGGTACGGCGACTTCGCCAAGCTGGTCACGCGCCTCACCAAGGGTGAGGCGGGCAACCCGCTCAAGGGCATCGAGGAGACCGGCGACTACGAGGTCGACGAGAAGAAGCGCACGGTCGCCATCCACGAGCCCGGCGTCGCCAAGGTCGAGGACTGGCTGGGCATCGACAACCTCTACGAGTCGGTCAACACCCCGCTCGTCGGCTACTTGAACAACGCCATCAAGGCGAAGGAACTGTTCAAGAAGGACAAGGACTACGTCGTCATGGACGGCGAAGTCATGATCGTCGACGAGCACACCGGCCGTATCCTCGCCGGCCGCCGCTACAACGAGGGCATGCACCAGGCGATCGAGGCGAAGGAAGGGGTGGACATCAAGGACGAGAACCAGACCCTCGCCACGATCACCCTGCAGAACTTCTTCCGCCTCTACAAGCGTCATGACCAGGAGGGCAAGGAAGAGCCCGGCCTCTCCGGCATGACCGGTACGGCGATGACCGAGGCCGCCGAGTTCCACCAGATCTACAAGCTCGGTGTCGTCCCGATCCCGACCAACCGCCCGATGGTCCGCAAGGACCAGTCCGACCTGATCTACCGCACCGAGGTCGCGAAGTTCGAGGCGGTCGTCGACGACATCGCCGACAAGCACGAGAAGGGCCAGCCGATCCTGGTCGGCACCACCTCGGTCGAGAAGTCCGAGTACCTCTCGCAGCAGCTCGCCAAGCGCGGTGTCCCGCACGAGGTGCTCAACGCCAAGCAGCACGAGCGCGAGGCGCCGATCATCGCCCAGGCCGGCCGCAAGGGCGCCGTCACCGTCGCCACCAACATGGCCGGCCGTGGTACCGACATCAAGCTCGGCGGCAACCCGGACGACCTCGCCGAGGCGGAGCTGCGCCAGCGCGGCCTCGACCCCGAGGAGCACATCGAGGAGTGGGCCGCGGCCCTGCCCGCCGCGCTGGAGAAGGCCGAGCGGGCCGTCAAGGCCGAGCACGACGAGGTCAAGGAGCTGGGCGGGCTCTACGTGCTCGGTACCGAGCGGCACGAGTCGCGCCGGATCGACAACCAGCTGCGCGGCCGCTCCGGCCGTCAGGGCGACCCGGGTGAGTCCCGCTTCTACCTGTCGCTCGGCGACGACCTGATGCGCCTTTTCAAGGCCCAGATGGTCGAGCGCGTCATGTCGATGGCGAACGTGCCGGACGACGTGCCGATCGAGAACAAGATGGTGACGCGCGCGATCGCGTCGGCCCAGTCGCAGGTCGAGCAGCAGAACTTCGAGACGCGTAAGAACGTCCTGAAGTACGACGAGGTGCTCAACCGCCAGCGCGAGGTCATCTACGGCGAGCGCCGCCGCGTCCTGGAGGGTGAGGACCTGCAAGAGCAGGTGCAGCACTTCATGGACGACACCATCGACGCCTACATCCAGGCGGAGACCGTCGAGGGCTTCGCCGAGGAGTGGGACCTGGACCGGCTGTGGGGCGCCTTCAAGCAGCTCTACCCGGTGAAGGTCACCGTGGAGGAGCTGGAGGAGGCGGCGGGCGACCGCGCGGGCATCACCGCCGAGTTCATCGCCGAGTCCATCAAGGACGACATCCACGAGCAGTACGCGGCGCGCGAGGAGCAGCTCGGCTCCGAGATCATGCGTGAGCTGGAGCGGCGCGTGGTCCTCTCGGTGCTCGACCGCAAGTGGCGCGAGCACCTCTACGAGATGGACTACCTCCAGGAGGGCATCGGCCTTCGTGCCATGGCGCAGAAGGACCCGCTGGTCGAGTACCAGCGCGAGGGCTTCGACATGTTCAACGCCATGATGGACGGCATCAAGGAGGAGTCCGTCGGCTATCTGTTCAACCTGGAGGTCCAGGTCGAGCAGCAGGTCGAGGAGGTCCCGGTCGAGGACACGGCGCCCTCCGGCAAGCCGTCGCTGGAGAAGGAGCCCGCCGGGGCGCGTCCGGAGATCCGGGCCAAGGGCCTGGACGCCCCGCAGCGCCCGGACCGGCTGCACTTCTCCGCCCCGACGGTGGACGGCGAGGGCGGTGTCGTCGAGGGCGACTTCGACAACGGCGACGAGCCGGCCCGCTCCGAGGCGGACGGCATGACCCGCGCGGAGCGCCGCAAGGCCCAGAAGACCACGGGCGGCCGACGCCGCAAGAAGTAGCCGCAGGGCGCAGTCGCGAGGCGCGCAGTCACCGGGTGGGGCCGGGCACCGTACGGGTGGCCCGCCCCCACTACACCGCCGCCCAACCCCCGCGCCGGTGGGCCCCCCGCA
>NZ_JBHWUR010000129.1:0-19558 GCF_042737755.1 Streptomyces sp. NPDC059994 | reverse complement strand
GCTGGGCGATGACCGACGTCATGCTGCGCCGGCTCACCCGAGGCGGCCCCGCTGTCAGGCACGGACCACGACCACTACAACGAACCCACTGAACACATCTCAAACACGGTCTCAGGGACGAACTCAGAAACAACCTCTTGACGGTTCTTCCTCCAGTTCCTGTCCAGGTGCATTACGAGTCTCTGTACGACAGCCCTGAGCGCCCAGGCCTCAAGGGCGTGCCGGGCGATGAGAAAGCTACAGGCGAAGGCCGCGACAACCTTGTGGCCCGCCTGAACGTTCTGAGCAAGACCCGCCCCGCGGATGTGTGCTTTGCGCTCATCGGTTACTCGACGGGGGGCGTCGTCATTCAGCGGGCGCTCGGCGAAGGGGGAGTCTCCACCCCGGTGGGAAGCCGGATCGTTTCGATCGAGATGTTCGCGGACCCAACGAAGTGGCCAGGAGTAGGCATCAAGTACAAGGTGGGCAGCGAATACGCTGACCGCACCAGGTACGAATGCAACCCGGGCGACCCCCTGTGCGACTCGGACGCGGTCAAGTACCTTCCTGGCCCAGCCCTGACACAGTGGCTCGCCTGCCAAAGGCACGACTACATCAAGTGCGCCAATATCGAGGCCTACTACAAGGAACACCTGCCGTCGGCGTATGAGAAGAGCGCGAAAGTGAAGAGCGCAGCCGAATGGGCGGTGCGCAAGGCCGTTCCTGGTGCCGGCCTCTCGCTGGCCCTACCAAAACGGTGGGCGCAGACGGCGACACATTGGACGAGATCCACCGGGTGCTCTGCGAGGCCAGGGAGCCCGAGCAGGCCGTCCGCGAACTCGTCGCCCTCGCCAACGGCCTTGGCGGCCCTGACAACGTCAGCTGTGTGGTCGCCGACGTCGTGGAGCTCCCGCAGTAGGAGCGAGCGGCACGGCCATGCCCCTTGGCTTTGGAGGCCAGAACCGCCGGGACATCTTGAGTACGTACTCCCTGCGCTCATGAGTATGTGCCCAGGCGACCGGGCGGCGCGCGCGGGCCAGGATGGCGGTCATGACCGCACCCGACCTGCATTCCACCGCCGCCCCCTCAGCGGCGGCGGCTGACCCGTTCGCGCCGTCCACAGCCACAGTGCGCATCTTCGCCGGTATCGGCCTCCTGCTGCTTGCTTTCGCCTACGGGGTGTTCCTCGTCGTAGTGCTTGGCCAGGCCTACAGCGGAGACGGGGCGAGCGGGCCCCTGGTGGAGGAGGCCCAGTGGTCGATGGGCCTGTCCGCGGTCGCGGGACTCCTGGCGCTGTGCCTGCCCGCCACCATCGTGAGCCACCCAGCGCGGCGTACGGCCGTCAGGCTGCAGTATGCGCTGGCGTTCGCCGGCCCCGCGCTGGCCGCCATCGACTTCGCCTGACGGGCGGGTCTTTGGACTTCGCGCAGGCAAGCCGTCACGCGAGAGCTGAACGTGGCGGCGCACCGCGTGAGCGCCCCTGGATCTGGGCGTCGTCTCCCCTGGGAGGGGAGCAGCAGGTGGCCCCTCCCGCCCGGCGGGAGCAGCCGCCCCGCCGCAGAGATGATGCCTTGCCGGGCCCGGGCCGGGCCTTGAAGTCTCCTTGGCGCACGCCTGTGGCACACCCTTGCCGTCGTGCTGATCGGAGAGGACTCATGGGCCTGCCCCGCCCCCGCTCCTGTCTTTGGCCAGTCTGCTGCCCGGCTGCCCGGCCCGTACTGGGTGCTGGTGGCGGGGTTCACGCTGTGTCGCAGCGGCGCCGTCGTGGTGCCGTTCCTGTCCCTCTTCCTGGTCACGCACCTGCACCACAGCCCGGCTGAAGCCGCCCACGTCAGCGCCGCGTTCGGGGTGGGCTGGCTGGCTGATAGGCCCCCTGGTCGCGGGCACGTTCACGGACCGCATCGGCCGCCGCACCACCTTGAGTGTCGCGCTGGCGAGCACGGCCGTCTCCTGCCTCGCTGAGCCAGGTCCGCAGCCGGTGGGCGCTGGGCGGATGCGCCTTCGCCGTCGGGTTCTTCTTCGACGCGCCCCGCCCCGCGATCGCCGCCCTCATCACCGACCTGGTGCCGCCCGCCCTGCGCGACCGCGCCTTCGGACGCCTGTACTGGGCGATGAACCTCGGCGCGGCGATCGCCGAGGCTGCTGGATCCCTCCTGGTGGATGGCCATTTCGCGTGCTGTTCCTCCTGGACGCCGCCGCCAACGTGGCCTTCGCCCTCGTCCTCGGCGCCGTGCGCGAGCCGCCCCGCCCGCCCGTGAACGCGGTGGCGGGGCACGGCCGGGGCGCCGTGGCCGCGCTGCTGCGGGACGGGCCCTTCATGGCGCTGTGCGCCATCACGCTGGCCTGGCTGCTGGTGTATCAGCAGATGCTGTTCGGCCTGCCCCTGGCCATGGACCGCGCAGGGCTCTCTCCCCGCGCGTACGGGGTGGTGTGCCTGGTGAACGCGGCCTGTGTCCTGGTGTACCAGCGGCTGCTGCAGCCGCTCATCGACCGCGTCCGCCCCAGCGTCGTGTGCACGGCGGGTGCCCTGTTCACCGGGGCGGGCATGGGCGCGAATCTGCTGAGCCGGGGCACCCTCGGATATGCCGCAGAGGCAGGGATATGGACGCTCGGGGAAGTGCTGTTCTTCGCCGCCGCCATGACCGCCGTGGCCGACCCCGCCCACGCCCGCGGCACCTACGCCGGGGTCTGGGGCTGCACCCTGGGCCTGTCCGCGCTGGCCGCGCCGCACCTGGCGGCCTGGGCGATGGACACCGGCGGCAACACGGCCCTGTGGTCGCTATGCGCGGCTCTCGGCGCCGCGGCCGCCGCCGCGTGCGTGGCGCTGCGCCCGGCGATCGGGGCCCGGCGTGAGGTCGCCGGGCACAAGGAGCGTGCCAGCGAGACCGTTCCCGCTGCCTCCTGAGCGGCGTGAGGGCTCGCCAAGACCCTGACTGCGAGGGATTGCGGCGTCAGGCGCCATGGGTACGGATATCCACGGCGCGATCGAGTTCCGCCATCCCGGCGCCGGCACGGACTTCTACGAGGGTGCGCCCTGGCTCTGCGCCATGGATCTGTGGCCCCTGTACGACCAGAGCGACTACGCAGCATTCGGCTGCCTCTTCGGGGTGCGCAACTACGCCGGTTACCGGCCGCTGGCCGCGGAACGCGGCCTGCCCGACGACCTGTCGAGCGAACAACGCGAACAGCTGGAGCCCTGGGTGACAGAGGGCCACGCCCTCCAGTACGACCTCGCCGCATCTTCATCTGGGCCCGTAGGTGAGGAACGTACTACCGCAGGTCCGTACTTGGTTGGCGACGCCAGTCCCATCCCGGGTGATGGTCCAGCAGCGCAACGAACTCATGCGCCGACAGGATTTCGTAGTGATTGGTGTCGATAAGACCGTCGAAATCATCGAGAATGCGCCGGAGGAAGACTCGGGCCGCGTCCATTCATCATACGTCGCAGCATCCGGCACAAGATCAAAGGAACGGATCAGCCCCTCAAGCAACATCGCCCTGGTGGAGGACTACGGCACACTCACGGCGAACGGCGAGCCTTCGCGTGAGCGTGCCATCGCCCTGCTGCACCCGGCTCTGATCGCGTTCGCGCGTCAGGTCTTCCTCACCGAGTGGGCCGAAGCGGAGCCCTGGGGCATGAAGGCCCCCGGAGAGGTGCCGGCGGCGCTCTGACCGCCGTGCGCTGCCGGATCATCGACATGCGAATCCAGAACCGGACCCACGAGCAGATCGCGCGTACCTCGGCACGTCGGAGCGGAGCATCCGCCGCCATATCAGCACGGCCTGCAAGCTGTTCGGCGTCGAAGGTGAACTCGCCCTGGTCCAAGCGTACGAACGATACAACGCGGCGGTCCGGGCAGGCGCCGCCAAGCCCCTGGGACCCGCCACCGGGTCAGCCCCCGAGCGCCCCTGAAACGGCCCCCGGACCGGACGCGTGCGCCGGCAGTGGCCCGTCCGGCCGACCGCGGCTCGGGCACGTAGTCCCCCTTGGTTGTTTTGGTTGTTCGAGACCTTCGATGGACGCGCGCTGAGTGAGCATTTTCAGCGTCCATCTCCTTCAGCAGCACGGGTGTCTCGTGCGCTGCGCCCTCGCCGCCGTCACTCCATCGGTGGCCACGCTGAAAACGCTCATGGCGGAGAGCTGGAGGGTACGTTCAGCAAGTCCCGTACGCCGGTGGGGATGTGGTGGGGGTCGGTGAGGCCGATCACGTTGTCCTGGCTGATGACAGCCTGTTCGGTGGGAACGCCGGGGATCTGGAAGACAGCAACCGTCTGCTCGTGCTCGGTGCCGCCATCCGCACATCCCTTCAAAGTGCCCATTCCGAGCGCGGGTCCCTGGTGGCGAACGTTGTCCTTCACGCTGATTCCCGGGGGCCAGGGGTGCTCATAGGTGCGTGAGTCATAGGAAAGCACCCAGGCACAGCCGCTGGACGACGTGCCCGAGGAGTAGCCGGTGATCAGGGCCGTCAGGTCGGCCACCATCGCGGCGAGCGCCACCTTGTGGCGGGGACCAGGGCATGATCGGTTGCTCCTCTACGTCTGGGCGGTATGAAGGGTGTTCCGGCGGATACCTTTTCCGCCGGAGCGGTGGTGTCGTTTCCTCTTTGACGGATCAGCCCGTTGTCTGGTTCGCCGAGGCGGTGCGCCGGTAACGCTGACCGGTCGGGAGTTCCGTGACCGCCGCGGCACGCGGATTCGGCGGCATCGCCACACGTGAGGATCGCAGGTCCTCGGCAGACTTGCCCCACGACCCGCCCTGGACCTGATTCTCGCTCTCCTTGGTCAGGAACTTGTCGAGCTACGCCTGAACGCGCCGGTCAGGAAGAGTGGTCCCCGGCAGGCGGGGTGAACCGTACTTCTCGAACAACGAGTCGATGCAGGGCTTGCTGGTCGCTTGGAGCTGGCGCGCACCACCGTCGTGCTCACCCCACGCGGTGCCGGTGAGACTGCTGAACACGGCATTTCTCCACGAACGCTGCCGGGACACTGCTGTTTTGAGACTACGTCACGAGGTCCCCCTCCTCCGGGCCTACCGTCGGCTGGCGCCCGGAGCGACAGGCGCTTGGGTCCGGTCAGAGGGCGAGACCGTCGGCGATGGCTTTTCCGGTGATGGGAGCCGTGAGGTAGCGGCTCATGGAGTGCATCTCGGCGCCGTTGTCTATTTCGTGGTCGTCGACCCCCGAGCCGAAGCGGGGGGCAAGTTCCTTGACGAGGGCGACGATGTCACCCGCGTCGGCGATGTTCGTCCAGCTTCGGATGCCGGGGGGCCAGGCGCCGCTGTCCTGGTGGGGTGCTGGGATCAGCCGGTCGAAGATCAGGCCGCGCAGCCCCAGGGGAGAGCCGAGGGTGATCAGCGTGGAGACCTGCCACTCGGGATGTGTCGCCCGCAGCGCTTCGTTGCACAGCACCTCGTACGCCACCACGCTGCCCAGTGAGTGCCCCACCAGAACGCGTGTGTCCGGCTCGATGGCTTGAGCCACCGCCTCCTGCGCGCGTTCTCGCAGGCCGGGCTCGGTGAAGTACCGGCGGACCTGCTTCAACCCGAAGATCAGCAGAGGTTCGGCGACGTGAGCGAAGTAGGGGGCGTGCGTAAGTGCGTTGAGCGCGCGACGCACCATCGGGCGCGTCAACGTACGGCTTGCCAGATATCCGACCGCACCGCGCGACTTCGCGTCGGGGCCCAGCACCTGCGGGTAGACCCGTGCGGCCTCGACCCACCAGTCCAGCAGCAGCTCCGACTCGTACTCGGGCTCGACATCGCCTTCTTCGTAGGCCGGGACCGTTGTGGCGCGTGTGCCGGGCCGTACGAACGCGTCGCCGTAGAAGGCGCAGGTGATGTCGGCGTCGGTCAGATCCGGTCCGCCCCGGCGGGCGGCGGCCGTCACGCCGTCGCGCAGGGCGGGTGCGATCGAGGCGTGGAGCGTGTGGGGCCCTTTGAACTGCTGGGCGATTCCGTGAACGACCGTGATCCGCGCCATGTGCACTCCTCGGACACCCAGCGGAGCATTGCCTTACGAAGAGTCAGCCCGACGACTATAGTCCCTGCGCCACACTCGCGTGGTGGTTCGTCAGTTCCAGTGCACAGCAAGGGAGTTGCGATGCGTGTAGCTGTGACGGGAGGGCTGGGTCGTATCGGCCGGGCGGTGGTGGCGGAGCTCGGCGGGCACGGGTACGAGACCGTCCGGATCGACGTCTCGCCGATGCGCGGGCAGAGTGGCGGATACCGGCGGGCGGATCTCCGTGAGCTGTGGCAGGCCGTGGACGCTCTGGACGGGGTGGACGCGGTGGTGCACCTCGCTGCGACGGGGGTGCCCGACTCGCATACGCTGCACCCGGAGCTGGCGGAGGGGGCGACGTACACGGCGAATACGGCGTCGACCTACAACGTGTTTCAGGCGGCGGCGGTCCACAACATCAGGCGCGTTGTGTGGGCCTCCAGCGAGACCGTGCTCGGACCGCCCTTCCAGGTCGCCGGCCCCTCCTGTCTGCCGTTGGACGAGAGGCATCCCCTGTGTCCGGAGACCTCCTACGCCCTGTCGAAGGCGGCGGGTGAGGCAGCCGCGCGCCACTTCGCGCACCGCTACGCGATGACCTTGGTAGCCCTTCGCTTCTCGGTGGTCACGGACCAGGCGGAGTACGCGGCGTTGCCCGAGTACTGGGCCGAGCCCGAACGCGGCCGGTGGAACCTGTGGAGCTATGTGGACCTCGCTGATGTGGCGGTGAGTTGCCGACTCGCCCTGGCGGCACCGGTCGACGGCGCGTTGGCCCTCACCGTCGCGGCTCCTGACACCCTGTCCAACAGGACCACCGCGGAATTGCTCGACACCTTCTGCCGTGGAGTCAGGGTGACCCGCTCGTTGGGAGCCTTCGAGTCGCTTCAGTGTTCCGCGAAGGCGCGCGCGTTGCTCGGCGGGTGCCCGGCACGCTCCTGGCGGGACAGCGGCGTGTGAGCGTTCATGGCGAGGCTGTGCTGTCACCGGAGCCACGGGGGTTGTGGCCGTGCGGAAGGTCGGTGAAGAGCTCCTTGAAAGTCGGCGAGAGCTGCATGAAGTCGTAGGCGGGCTCATAGCCGAGCAGCTCTCGTGCCGCGGTGATGTCCAGGCGTTTGAACCAGTTGTCACTGACCCCATGGAAAATGCCGAAGCGAATTCCCTGGACGCGGATGGCGCGTTCGAGGAGATGGAACAGATCCTGGTCCGCCACAAAGGTTCCTATCATCCAGTCGGAATCGGGCGCTCGCGCTGCGTCGGGTCCCTGGAAGGCGCCGATGCGCACCGCAATGACCGTGAGGCCGCCGCATTCGGCCATGTAGCGTCCCAGCGCCTCGCCGAAACACTTGGAGACTCCGTAGAGGTTTCCCGGATTCACCGGTGCGCCGGCTGTGATCTGTCGGCCGGGGGCGTAGCCGGACACGGCGTGCACGGATGAGGCGAAGACCACGCGCGGGCAGCGGGCGGACCTGCTGGCGGCGAACACGTGGTAGGTGCCCACGATGTTGGAGGCGAGCAGGCTGTCCCATTCCGCGGCGGTGTTCGCCTCCGCCGCGAGGTGCAGGACGCAGTCCGCGCCGCGGCACAGTTCCGTGAGTCGGGGCAGGTCGGCCAGGTCGCAGTGTTCGGTCCGCCCGTATGCTCCGAGTCCGGAGAGGTCGACACCGGGGCGGTCCAGCAGGACGAGCTCGAAACGGTCCGCGGCGAAGGGCGCGAACGCGCTGCCGATGCGCCCGGCCGCACCGGTGACGATCACTTTGAGGCGGCCTTCGGTGAAGGGCAAGGGTTTTTGAATTGTGACCGCATCGCTCATTCCCACCCCAGCTGTCCGTGCCGACCGTGGTTCCAGTGTCTGCGCGTGGATGACGGAATGCTATCGATTCGAATGAATTGGGGGTATCGTACGGGCTTACGGCGGGGGTTCCGAGGGGGCGGAAGCGGTTGAATGATCTCGCATGAGCCAGTGGGCGCCATCGGCGGGGAACCCCGCAGATTCGTGATCGTTGCGGGAACCGGCAGCTACGCGCAACCGGGCATCGACGATCTTCCCGGGGTCGAAGACGATGTAGAACTCATGGTCGGCCTGTTCGACACCCTCGGTTACGAACGGGTTCTGCGGGATCGCAGCAGGAATCCGACAGCGAGGGAACTGGTTTCCGGTCTGGAGGAGTGGCTGGGGTCGGCGGAGCGCCGGCCGGACGACATCGTCGTGTTCTATTACGCCGGCCACGGGGTGCGCGCCAGCGGTGGACGTCACTACCTGCTGTGTACGGACAGCGCTGAGAACCGTCTGGTGTCGACCGCCATCAGAACGGACGACCTTGCCCTGATGTTCGCTGATGACACGGTGCGCGCCCGCGTACTGATCCTGCTGGACACCTGTTACGCGGGGGCGGGGACGACGGACATCGCCATGGTGGCCAACCAGTTGGCGGCCGGGCGCACGACGGCGGCGGGTAACCTCTGGCTGCTGGCGGGTGCGCGCGCCCGCGATGAAGCGGGCGAGGGTGCGCTGACCGGAGCGTTGACCGACGCACTCGCCGCGCCGAGGGCCGGTGCCCACCAGCGGTACGTCGACCTGTCGGAGATCACCGAGCGGATCAACGAGCACTTCCGGGAGCACCATCCGTACCAGCACGCGAGTTGCACCTCCGTGGACACGGCCGGAGTGCCGCCGTTCTTTCCCAACCGGAACTTCGTGCCGGGGCTGTCCGGCGGGGAGTTGGATGTCGAGACGCTCACCCGGATGCGGCGGGAGCGATCGGCGCACTTCGATCCCCGCGCCCGCGGTGTGGAGTATGTCGGCGAGGTGGGCTCGTACTTCACGGGGCGGGTCGCCGCCCTGACGGCTCTGTCGCGCTGGCTGTCCAGTCCTTCCCATGACCGCCGTGCCCGAGTCGTCACCGGCGGCCCGGGGTCGGGCAAGTCGGCCCTGCTCGGACGGCTGCTGCATCTCGCGGACGCGGCGGTGGCCGACGAGCGGACACCGTCTGAGAGCGTGCCGCCGGCCGGTTGCGTCACCACCCATCTGCACCTTCGCCGCTGCACCCTCGACGACGTCGTCACCGAGCTGAGCCGGGCAGCGGGCTGTGTGGCCACCACTCCGGAGGATTTGTTGGGGTCCCTGGGGGACCGGTCCACACGGTTCACCGTGCTCCTCGACGCCCTGGACGAGGCGGGCATCGTCGGCGACCAGTCCGAAGCGACACTGATCGCGCGGGTGCTGCTGCGGCCGATGTCGACGATGGCCCAAGTCCGGCTGATCATCGGCACCCGGCGGGGCCCGATCGAGGCTCTGGGGACCGCCGTCGAGCTCATCGACCTGGACCGGCCCGCGTACGCGGGCAGCGAGGACGTGGCCGAGTACGTGAGCGCCCTGCTGCTGGCCCAGGACGATCCCGACAGTCTGTCTCCCTACCGCGGCAATGCGGCGCTCGCCGCCGCGGTGGCCCAAGGGGTCGCGGCGCGGGCGGGGCAGTCCTTCCTCGTCGCCAATATGACGGCACGCTCGCTGATCAACCGCCAGGTCTTGGTGGATCCGACGCAGGCCGACTGGCACCGTCGGCTGCCGAACGAGGTGACGGACGTCTTCGCCGCGTATCTGTCGCGCTTCGGAGCCAACGAGTGGCGGGTGCGTAGGCTGCTCACCCCCCTCGCCTACGCCGAGGGGCAGGGCCTTCCCTGGGACAATCTGTGGGCGGCGCTGGCATCGGTGCTGGCCGGCGTGCGGTGTTCCGACGAGGACATCAACTGGCTGCTGGGAAACGCCGGGGCCTACATCGTCGAGGTGCGGGTCGGCGATCGGTCGGTGTTCCGGCTCTATCACGAGACGCTTGCGGAGTTCCTGCAGGACTCCCGTCGTGACAAGGAGGTCCATCGCCGGATCGCCACCACCTTGCTCGAGCAGGTTCCCACGCCGCGCGGGCGCCGTGCGTGGGGCGATGCCCACCCCTATATACGGAGCCATCTGGCCAGTCACGCGGCGATAGCCGGGACCCTGGACGAACTGCTCGCCGACCCGGAGTTCCTGGTGTACGCCGATCCGGGGGTGCTGGCACCCGCACTGCGCTGGGCCGGCGGGGAACAGGCGCGGATGGTGCGCTCGATCTACCGGTCCTCGCTCACTCTGCACCGCCAGTCCGATCCCGTGATCCGTCGCCAGATTCTGGCGTTCGACGCCGCGAGCCATCAAGCCCTGTCGCTAGCGAAGGAGTTGAGTGCTCATTTGACCTGGCAGGTGCGGTGGGCCACCGGCTCGCAGGTCAATCCCGCGCTCCAGATGTCCTTCGTCGACCCTTCCCATGAAGTCAAGAGCGCGGACTGCTTCGAGCTGGACCAGCAGCCCTATGCCGTCACGGCGGACACGGACGGCATGCTGCGGTTGTGGGACCTGAACAATGGCAACCTGCACGGCGTGCTCCGTGGGCACATGGCCGAGGTGAATTCCGTGAGGTCGCTGCGGTTTGGGGGCGAGCCGCTCGCGATCAGCGCGAGCAGCGACGGCACGGCCCGGGTGTGGACGTTGCGGGACGAGAGGGAACGGGCGGTGTTTCGGGGGCATGTGGGCCGGGTGGGGGTGGCGGCGGGCCTGGTGGTCTCCGGTCGGCTGACGGTGGTCAGCGGCGGCGACGACCGCACCATCCGTCTGTGGGACTTCACCACCGGGCAGGAGGAGCAGCGCCTGATCGGCCATACGGGCGCGGTCCGGGCGCTTGTGTGCGCGGAGGCCGACGGTGAGCCGTTCGTCGCCAGCGGGGGGAGCGACGGGAGTGTACGGCTGTGGGTTCCGTCGGAGACCGGGCGCGGGGAATCCGAAGGCGCAGCGCGCCGCTGGGGGGAGCGGGCAGTCCTGACGGGGCATTCCGGCGAGGTGAACGCGGTGGCCTTTGCTGTACTGGACGGGCTGCCCGTCCTGATCAGCGGCGGGGACGACCGTACCGTCCGTATCTGGGACATGCGGCGCGGGGAGCAGAAGTGCCTGTTCTCCGGTGAGATGGGCTGGGTACGGGCGGTGGCGTGCATGACGCTCGACGGCCGCAGTGTGGCGGTGTGCGGCACCGACAGCGGTCAGGCCCACATCTGGGACCTGCACCAGGAATCAGAAGTGAACGTGTTGGTCGGGCACACCCACTGGGTGCGCGCGGTGGCGGGTGTGCGGATCGAGGGGCGCACGGTCGTGGTCACCGGAGCCAGCGACGGCACGATGTGCGTATGGGACCCCGGTGGGGAGAGCAAGGCGAAGGAAGGCGTGGGGCACGCGGGCGGGGTGAACGCGGTCAGCGCGATCGCCCTCCAGGGCCGTGCTGTGGCCGTCAGCGGCGGTGACGACCGTACCGTGCGCGCCTGGGACATCGAGTCCGGCAGGCAGTGCGCGGTCATCGAGGGCCATACCGGGTTCGTCCGGGCGGTGTCCTGTGCTCAGCTCGACGAGATGCCCGTCGTCGTCAGTGGGGCCAGCGACGGAACCGTGCGGGTGTGGGACCTGATGCGTCAGCGTCAACTCGCGGTGCTGACCGGGCACACCGACTGGGTCAGCTCCGTTGCCTGCACGCGGATCAGGGGAAGGCCGGTGGTCGTAAGCGCCAGTGACGACTGCACCTTGCGGGTCTGGGATCTGCGCGGCAACAGCGAGCGCGGCATCCTGTCGGGCCACACCGGGGGCATCAACACGGTGGCGTGCACGACGCTGGACGGCCGGCCGGTCGCCCTGACTGGGTCGTTCGACGGCTCCATCCGGCTGTGGGACCTGGAGACGGGCCGGACCTCGGCGGTGTTCACCGGTCACACGGGCTGGGTCAGGGCTCTGGACTGCGCCACGCTCAACGGACGCCCGGTCGTGGTCAGCGTCGACGACGACGGCGGTGTCTTCGTCTGGGACCTGAAAGACCGCAAGAGAGGGGTGCGCCTCAGCGACGCGGGGGCCGGTGTCAACGCCCTTACGTGTATGCGGCTGCGCAACCGGACGGTCGTGGTGACGGCCGGGGATGACCGGATCGTACGGGTTTGGGACCTGTACACCCGTGAGCGCCAGGAGGGCTTCGTGCTTCCCGCGCCGGGCTGGTCCTTGGCAGCGACACCCGACAACCGGCTGGTCGTGGGCACGGGACGGGAGGTCTGCGTGTTCGACCCCTACGGCGAAGCGCCCCCCGGCTGAGGTACGCGGGCGAGCTGCTCCAGCTCCCGCACCTGCTGTGACAACCAGAGCGCCGGATCACCGCCGGCCACCGCGGCCCGCAGTCCCGAGGCGCGTCGCCGGCGCTCTTCGGCGCGGAGCGCGAGGGCATTCTCCAGCGCCCTCGCGGTTCTCACGACGTCTCGGGGGTCCTCCACAAGCTCAGCCAGGTGAGCGAGCCGGTCGCTGCTGCCCGCGGCGCGGGAGAGCACCAGCGCTCCGTGGCGTGTGTTGAGCTGTGGTCCTTCCTGGGACACGAGGTTCATGCCGTCGCGCAGCGGGTTCACCAGCAGCACGTCGTAGGACTTCAGTGCCGCCAGGCATCGGGAGACGTCGTGCCCCAGGTATACGCGCAGGCATCCGGGAAAGCGGTGGTTCAGGCGCTGAGCCATGTGGTGGATGCGGTCGGCGTGGAGGCGGTACTCCGGGATGCGTTCCCTGGACGGAGTCAGACAGGCGGTCATGACCAACCGTTCGCGTAACGCGGCGGAGCGTTCCAGGACGATCTCGTAGGCCTCAAGGCCGCGCAGGATGTTCTTTGAGGGGTCGATCCGGTCGACCCTCACGATGTGCCGGGCCGCCGGATCCAGTGCGAACTCGCGTTCCCAGGATCTGACCTGGGCGTGCTGCGCGTTCGTGGCGAGCAGGGCCGAGTCCGCCGGCACGGGGTAACAGGCGACGGCCGTGGTGTGGGGCACGCCGGGGGGCGCGGCGGACCCCGAGCGGGGTGGGCTCTGGACGGTGCCGCCCATGTGCGTCCCTGGGTCGGCCCGGTGGACCCGGTACCCCCAGGCCTCGCAGCAGTCGAGGAAGTGGGCGACCCAGCGCGGGGACTGGAAACCGATCTGGTGGGCGGCGAGCATGCCCTCCAGCACCGCACCGGCCACGGACCGCGGTAGCCGGGCCAGCTCGTCGGGCGTGCTGAACGGTGTGTGCAGGAAGAGCCCGACGGGCTGACGGGGGCGCAGGGCGCGGATGAAGCGGGGAGCGGTGGCCAGTTGATAGTCCTGGATCAGCACGGGCGTGTCCGGTCGGGTTCGCCGGACGATCTGCTCCGCGACGCTGCGGTTCACCTGCTGGTAGGAGCGGGTGAACGTGTCCGGCTCCGGCGGTGGGGCGCCGCAGTCGGCGACGTCCGGCCACAGGCCGTGCAGCGCCAGCCACAGCATGCGCACCCCCACGTCGTCGTAGTACTCGCGGTACTGGCGCCGGCCGATGGGGACAGGGGCGTAGCTGTAGCCCAGCTGCTGGGCGAGCTTCGTCTGCTGCTCAGGGCCCAGATCGCTGCCCTGTGGCTGCGTGTCGTCGGGTGCCACCCACAGAGTGCGCCACGGAAGTCGGCGGGCGGCACCGTCGAGGAGGGAGGTGACACTGCCGGGGCGGCGCTCCATCTCCAGCCGCCCTTGAACGCTGGTGAGGGTGACGGGGCCGCGATCGGAGGCGATCGCGAGGCCCGGTGCGCTCACGGAGGCCCCAGGGCCAGGTCGACTGTCTCCGCGGCGATCGTCCGAGGCGCGGTCAACGGATGGCCGCGCAGAGCGTTGGCGATGGCGTGCACCAGCCCCAGGTGAACGGTCTCGACCACTCCGTAGTCCCAACTGGGTACGTGCAACACCACATCGACCCGCGGCAGGGCCCGCCCGCCGTCACCGCCCAGTAACCCGATGGTGGAGGCGCCGAGCTCGCGTGCCGTGTCCAGGCCCGCCAGAAGGTTCGGTGAGTTGCCGCTGACACTGACGGCGATCACGACGTCCTGTGGATCGAGCAACGTGTCCAGTTGGGCGGCGAAGCCCTGGTCGCTGCCGTCGTCGTTGACCCAGGCGGTGAACAGGGCGGTGTTGTCGGCCAGGGCGACGGCGCGTAATCGCTCGTGGCGGGTGCGGCCGATTCCCTTGGCCAGGTCGCAGGCCATGTGGCTGGCGGTCGAGGCGCTGCCGCCGTTGCCCATGAGGTAGACCCGGGCGCGGCGGCGCCGGGCTGTGGCCAGGAGGGCGACGGCCTGATTCACCGCGTGGGGGTCGATCGCGTCGAAGCCGTTGGAGGCCTCGCGCAGGAAGAGTTCGTAGGTGTGTGTCACCGATCGCGCATGGGGACGGGATGGTGCTTGATTGTTTCGTGCGTGACCGCTTCGGAGAACTGTCGGGTCATCCGACACGTTCGGCAGCCCCTGTTCGGAAACGACGGTCACGGGTTGCGCATGGGTGTCGGAGGACCCAGGACATAGGCGGTGAACTCCTAGCACGCGACGACATTGACGTGCGAACTGGCCTTGCCTGCCGAGGATGGTAGCCCAGAGGCCCCTCATCCGCAGGCGTGTTGACCGCTTTAGTGCAGCGCGGGGGTTCCCAGCTCCGCGGACTGACGTGCGAGCGCGAACGCTCCGCGCACGGCCACCTGGCGGTCCGTCACGGCGTAGAGCGGGATCTCCCGCATGAGTTCGGCGTGCTCTGCGCCCGTAGCGATGAAACGCTCCAGGAAGGCCGTGTCCGAGATGAGCAGGTCGCAGACCCCGGGCGCCTGCAGTACGCCGCTCGTCATCCAGACGGAACCGCCCTCGCTCATGCAGGTGAGCACGATGGTGCGGAGGAACTGCCCCAGGATGGAGCCGAACAGCCGCATGATCTCGAGGCAGCAGGCGTCCCCGCCGACGGCGGCCGCGGTGATCACCGGGCCGATGCCTCGGTGCTCGCGCCGGAAGCGGTCGACGTGCTCTTGGATGTAGGGGCCTGGTTTCTTCCTCGTCACCATGAAGTCGTACATGTGGTCGATTCCCCGTAGTCCGCCGATGGAGAGTTCGACGGAGATCGGAATGCCCGGCCTGAGTCGTTGCAACGAGCGCAGGTAGTCCTCCTCCAGAACGGTCACCGGCTGCCAGGCGACATGGCCCGACTCGGCGGGGCGCGCCCGCCCGGTCCTGTCCACCGAGGCGCTCCCGACTCCCGTACCGACCGACACGGCCAGCAGGGCGGGACCGGGATGGGGCGTGACCTGCGGTGTCAGCGCCACCCAGTCGGACTCGTCGAGGTCGGCGACGCCGGCGGTGGTGGCGACCATGTCGTTGATGGTGACGATCGACATGTCCAGGTCCGTGGCGAAGGCCTGGCGCCGGAAGGTCGGCCACTGCGGGTGGTTGGTGATTCTGACGTCGCCGTCGCGCCCCGGCCGCCCGGCCACTCCCGCGACCAGGGATCGCGGCCGACAGCCCGCCATGTCGAAGCATCCGTAGAAGAGGTGTTCCAGGGAGTCGTAATCGGCGGACCGCGCCTGGACGTGCCTGATCTCTCCGGTGACCGGATCCAGGAAGCGCATATGGGTCTTGGTGCCACCGGCGTCGATCCCGGCGAGCTCGGTACGCGGAAGGCTGGTGATCCGCTCTCGGGAGATGTGCGGCATTGCATTCCCTCAGATGTGGGTGGCCGGAGGTCTCCGGCCACAAGGTCGGCCAGTTGGCGAGAAAGCTACTCGGTGCGACAGCCGTCCGATGCCGGAATGCCGGTGATGGCGGTGCGTGGCAGCGGCGTGTTGGGGATCGTCCCGACGCCTGCGCCGGGAATGCAGGATCGGGCCGCGGTCGGGGGCACCCGGTCCAAGACCAGGGTAGGGTCCTGTCGTCTCGCGCAGAATCCCTCTAATTGGCGAACTTCCGTACGTGTAGCGGCTGTACCCACCACCATGTTCGGCATGGCCGGGTCGGCGACCGACGACATTCCGGGGAGTGGCGAGCTGTGCGTTTCGCATTCGAGACCCCGCAGGAGCACACCACGTGGTCGCAGCTGCTGGCCCTGTGGCAACGGGCAGACGACCTCGACGTCTTTGAATCGGGCTGGCTATACGATCACCTGGTGCCGGTGCTCGGTGACCCCTCGGGACCATGTCTGGAGGGTTGGACGGCGTTGGCCGCCCTGGCCCAGGCCACCACCCGGCTGCGGCTCGGCATTTTGGTGACGGGCGCCCATTTCCGGCATGCCGCGGTCCTGGCCAAAACGGCCACGACCGTGGACATCGTCTCCGGCGGACGACTGGAACTCGGCCTGGGCGCGGGATGGAACCACCAGGAGGCGGACGCCTATGGCATCCGGCTCGGCGAACCCCGGGAGCGCAGTCGGCGACTGGAGGAGACGTGTGCGGTCCTGACCGGGCTGCTCTCCCAGCGGACGTTCTCCTTCACCGGCGAGCACTATCGGCTGAAAGAGGCTCCTCACGAACCCAAGGGGCCGCAGCGGCCGCACCCACCGATCTGCATCGGCGGGGGAGGGGAGCGCGAAACCCTGCGTACGGTTGCCCGCTACGCGCAGCACTGGAACTTCGGTGAAGACGACCCGGTCGAGTTCGCCCGCAAACGCGACGTGCTCTTCGCGCACTGCCGTGCGCTCGGCCGGGACCCCGCCGGCATCACCCTGTCCGCCCACGTACGGCTGGGCCCCGGCTACCGGCCCGGGATCCACGGGTCGCCCGAGGGCCTGAGGAGACGGTTGCGGGCGCTGGGGGACGAGGGCCTGGACCTCGCCATCATTCAACTGCTGCCGCCGTACACGCCGCAGATGCTGGACGCGATTGCCGAGGCGCTGCCCTGAATGAGTCACTTGTCGGCCGATGACAGTGGCGTCTGCCTGGGCTTGCCGAACCGTCCACACACCCTGCCACGGTCACAATCAGGGCTTTGGGTGCTGAGTGATCAGACGGAAGCGCGTTCGATTAATGGTAGAACGGGAGAGTCATGGGCAGGAGTCCAAGCGCAGACCACTCAATGCATCAGCGTCTGGGGTGGGCAATGGGTGAGTTCTTCGAGCCAGCCCTGAAGAAGCTCGGTCTAACAGTGGAGCAGATCGAACGCCAGTCCTTAGAACAGCTTCAGATCTCACTCGAAACTGTAAACGATGCACTCCTTCACCCAGATTCCTTTGGGTTGATGAAGGTCAAGGCGCAAGCGGAGGCTGGGCTCGTGCTGACGCCGGCCAAGAGCGAAGCTCTCTTCGAGATCGGAATTGCACCCCTCCTCCTTGAGCGTAAGAGGCTCATTCTTGGCCGCATCAAAGATCTTCAGCCGGCTGCACAGCTTGAGCGGTTTCGTGCAGAGGTAGAGGAGAAGGTGGCGGACCCTGTAATCCGCGGCCAGCTGCTCAAAGCGTTGGAGGAGCACGCCAGGACGCAGGAAGAGCTGGCATCTCGGCTTGAGGAGGAGTCAGTAGAGGCGACTGATGCCCTAATCAACGAGACCGCGAGTGTCACGCACGCTGTTGCTGTGGCGAAGCTCGAAGCCAGAACCGACTCACTTGAGAAGTTGGCTGCCAAGCTGGATGCCGACAAAGCGGGCAGGTTCGACGTCGTGACCATTACCCTCCTCATGCTCACTGCAGTAGGAGGCCTGACAGGAGCAGTGATCGCCATCATCCGGTGGGTAACCGGTTGAAGCCGTGCTCCTGCCATGCGAATCAGAAGCCTCAGATGGTGGGGCGGACCGGGACGACATCGTCGGGGAGAGGCCCGGGTGCGGTCGGTGTGGGTGGCGTGTTCTGACTCTGGGTGAGAACGGCACTGGCGAGGGTCAGTTTGGTGACCAACTGACGGAGCTTTTGGAGCTCGTCCTCCTTGTTGGCAAGGGTCTTTCTGAGCTTGGCGTTGGCCTTCCGGAGCCGCCTCTCAGGTTCCGGAATCTGCTGGGCCTCGCTGCGGACACGCTCGTAGAACGCGTGCTTCAGGTCGACGTGCCGCTTGTAGAGGGCCATGCGGTCGACGCCGCCTTCCTTGGCGAGTGCGCCGGCGGTGAGGCTGCCGTTGGAGAGGGTGGCCTCACCGGCCAACAGGCGGTCCATGGCTTCCCTGGCACCCATCGAACCGCCCTCCCTGAAGATCGTGAACGATCGGACGATAGCGGCGGGGACTGACAACGCCGCGGCCTGCGGTGCGCTGAGGACAATAAGGCCCGGCTACGGGCGCAGGTGGTCGGTCGTGTTCGTGTCGTGGCCGACTGGCACGCCCACGCCGCACCCGCTGATAGATTTGAACTCGTTCAAATCTATTGGTCGAGGCTCGCTGGGGGGGCTGCTCATGGCGGTGGGTGTGCTCGTGGGCGGGCGCTGCTGACGATGCTCGCGGTGGGGGTGACGGGGGCGGTCTTGGGCCTGCGCGGGCTCCTGCTCGGCCGGTTGCCGGGCCGGTGGCTGCAGCGTCACGTTCACCGTCCCCGGGCGTGGGGAGCGGGTGCCCTGCTCATGGTGGCTAGTTGGGGCTCCCCGTCCCTGTGTGTGGTCGGCCTGGGGCTGGTGGCCGTGGGGCATGTTGCGGCGCCGGTGTCATGACCTTGCAGGAGAGGGCTCCGGGTGGGGCGCGCTCACGCCAACCCCCAGTCGGCCGCCCCGTACGACCACGCCGCTGCGTCCGTCCTGGCGAACCCGCGTCCCGCACCCGCCTCGGCTCGGCTCGGCGGGGGTGGGTTGTCAGACCCGTCCGCCAGAATGGGGAGTACACGTTCGAGCCACTGTGGTGGCCGCCGGTAATGATCCCCCGGGGGTACAGATGCGGAACTTCAAAGTGGTGTGGCGCGACAGCCAGGAAAGGGTGCGCTCGTCCGCCGTGTCGTACTCGGCCAATGCGGCCGAGGACCGCAAGCAGCAGCTGGCGGCCGACAAGGCCGTGGCGCGCGTCGTCGAGGTGGTGCCGGGCGCAGACGTCCCCGCAGGCCTCGTCGAGGAGATGCGGGCGGGACTGCCGTCGGCAGCCTGACCCTGTGGGCAGACGTAGTTGCCCGGGGCGGTGGTGCGCGAGGACTCCTCGATCCGTGGCCGCTACACCCCGGGGTGCTGCCTGCCGTTGGCGGCCGGTGCGATGTAGACCGAGACGCGTGTGGGCCGTCCGCCGGTGTACTGGGCTTCGGCGAGGTTGGTGACCATCTCGCGGAGGATGTCCAGTGCGATCTCGAAGTCTCCCTGGGCGCCCGCGACGGGGTGGGCGTCGGGCCAGACGATGACCACACGGGGAGCGTTGAGCGCGTGGAGCCCGCCCCAGAGTGAATCCGCGAGGGCTTCCCACACCATGCGCACTGTCCCGAGCGGCGGGTCCAGGGGAAATGCCGCCCCTACCGCCCGGAAGAAGGCCTCCTGGTCGGTACGGGCGGCGGTGGAGAGCGTGAAGGCGGGCACACCCTGGCGGGCGGCTTCGTCGAGTATCCGGGGAATGTCCGCGCCGGAAACCTCGTGCAAGCCTGGGTCGATCACCATGATCACAGCGGTACCGGTGCGTCATCCCGGTCTGGATCGCGCCCACTGCTCAGCGTACGAGCCGGCTACGCACCCCGACCTCCGACGGGAGCTCGTTCGACGCGGCTAGGGCCTGTGTGATGTCGTGATCAGTTCCTGGGTTCTACCCTCTTCGTGGGGTGGAACCCGGTAGGACTGTGGCCGTGACGCGCAGGCAACTC
>NZ_JBHWUR010000128.1:18626-19696 GCF_042737755.1 Streptomyces sp. NPDC059994 | reverse complement strand
GCCGGGCCCTGCTTGTCTCTCTGGCTACGAGAGAAACCATAACCACACCACCGACGAATGTCTACTCCGGCCAACATAGATTTCCGCGAGTTCGAACGTGAGGTAGCCGCCTCGACCGGTCTGTCGATGGTCGGAGCAGGCCGAAGCTCAGGTCCGGCGCTCGGAGTGACCCACAGCCGTGCAGCCCGTCGGGCTTCCCAGGGCGCCGCCGACTGCGGCACGACTACCGTCGACAGGTGCCAGCCACCGCTGGGCATTCATGCTTTCGGGCGTATCACCCCGACAGGCCGGCCAGTGACGGGTGGCACGAGGGCCCGCGCCGGTCTTGGCGGGCCTGACCCGATGACCGGGCGGCTCGTGGAAGTGGCAGCGGCGCACGAGGGTGCCGCCGCGAATACCGTTGCCGACGCCCGCGATACGGCACGGACCCTTCTCGGCCTGGTCGGCGGCACCAGGGGGCTACGGCGGGCCCATGGCCGACCGCCTCGCCCGCGCCACCGCGGTCACCCGCCGGGCCTTTGGTGGCAGGACGGTGACGCCCGTCCTGCCTGGTAGCGCCACCGTTCAAGCAGCGGGATGACCGGTGAATATAATCTGCGTCATGTCGAAGCCTGACGAGCTGCTCGTTGACGTCGCCGCCCTGGTGGAGTCCGGGCAGAGCAACCAGATGTCCCTGACCGTGGTCACCGGTGGTGCTGTCATCACCGGTCGGCTGGCTCCCGAAGCCGTGTGGAGGCTGAGGGTGTCGGATGTACTGACGGACTCGGACCGCCTGGGAGAGTTCTCCTCCATCTTCAACGCCCCCGCGAAGAAGGACGGGCCGCCCACTCATCTGCACTTCCATGTCGCCCGGATCCTGCAGGGCACCGTGGGCATCCCGGAGACGGGCGGGATGTACCGCGTGGCGATCGAGGACGTCAGCGCCTGGACCGTGGGCGACTTCAGCTATTCCGACCGCTGAGCGATCACTGCGGCGGGAACCCGTCGCACGCAATGTGGGCCCGACCGGCCTGCCGGTCGGGCCCCAGAGCATTTAAGCAGTAAGCACGCGCCAGTTCCCTCCGTCAAAC
>NZ_JBHWUR010000128.1:0-18616 GCF_042737755.1 Streptomyces sp. NPDC059994 | reverse complement strand
CGGTGGGCTATTTCTGTTTTCCCGCCCGCTGCGCGAACCGGGGGGCGGCACCCGGCCGCACGAATGGGGGCCCCGCCCGGCTGGCGGGGGGGCCCCACTTGCTGTTCAGCTGTCGGCTCGCGCCTGTTCCCTCGGTCAGACGGATACGGGCGTGCCGAGCATCGCGGAAGCTCGCTGCAGCGAGCTGAGGATGCGTACGGGTGCGGCCGTGGGGAGGGTGCGGCAGGTGAAGCCGAGCCGAGCCATGGCCCGGAGGACCTCGTCGGCGCTGAAGTCACGGCGGTCCTGGCGGGTGATGACCTGGCCGACTTGCTTGACGGGGTAGTGGCGGCGGCCGATGATCACGGTTTCGCCGGTGCCCGGTTCGGGCTTGATGCCCTTCATCGATTCCAGCACGCCGCTCTTGGTGAGCTCGAAGGGGAAGCGGGCGATGACGCAGCGCATGTGGCCTCACAGGGAGAAGGAGAGAACGGTCCGACCAGGGTGAGGCGGTTCAGCGGGAGAGGGCGAGGACGCCCAGGGCGCTGCCTTGCTCGTCGACCACCGGCAGGGCACCGAGCCGGCGGGAGCGCATCGCGTGCTCGGCTGCGGCCATCGTGGTCACGGGTGAGGTGAACGACGCGTGGTCGCCGAGTATGTCGCGCAGGCGGACGCGGTCCGTGTAAGCGGAGCTGTCGCGGACGGTGGTGAGTTCGGTCTGGGTGACCATGCCGGTGCACTGGCCGTCCTGGTCGCAGACGACCAGTCGGCCCGTGCGGGCGGCGGCCATGACGGACAGCGCCACCTCGACGCTCATGTCGTCACAGACCTGCGGTCCGGCCGCGTCCATGACCTGCGCCACCGTCCTGTGCACGGGGTGGGCGATCGCGGGGCGGGGCTGCATCTGAACCAGCGTCAAAAGGTGCCTCCTGCAGAGATGGGTCGGCTTCCCGATCACGAAGGTTCTAGGCCGCCGCACCGAAGACGGACTGGCGTACGGGCGCGCGCCGGGTCGCCGAAGCGGGGCGGCGCCGGCCTCGGGAGGAGGCGCTGCGCTGGGGGCGTTCGACCACCGGTGCGGTGATGACGACCGGGATGCCGGACGGGGCCTGGGCGCCGGTGATCCTGCGCAGGGCCTCGTCGCCCGAGCGGACCTGGGTGGTCTGCGGCGTGATCCCAGCGGCCATCATCAGGCGGCTCATGTCGCGGCGCTGGTTGGCCAGGACCAGGGTGACGACGCTGCCGGACTCGCCGGCGCGGGCGGTACGGCCGCCGCGGTGGAGGTAGTCCTTGTGGTCCGTCGGCGGGTCGACGTTCACCACGAGGTCGAGGTTGTCGACGTGGATGCCGCGCGCCGCGACATTGGTCGCCACCAGCACGGTGACGTGTCCCGTCTTGAACTGCGCCAGCGTGCGGGTGCGCTGCGGCTGCGACTTGCCGCCGTGCAGCGCGGCGGCCCGTACACCGCTGTTGAGCAGGTCCTGGGTCAGCCGGTCGACGGCGTGCTTGGTGTCCAGGAACATGATCACCCGGCCGTCACGGGCCGCGATCTCGGTCGTGGCGGCGTGCTTGTCGGCCCCGTGGACGTGCAGGACGTGGTGCTCCATCGTCGTGACCGCACCGGCCGACGGGTCGACCGAATGCACCACGGGGTCGGTCAGATAGCGGCGCACCAGCAGGTCGACGTTACGGTCCAAGGTGGCCGAGAACAGCATCCGCTGCCCCTCCGGACGCACCTGGTCGAGCAGCGCGGTGACCTGCGGCATAAAGCCCATGTCGGCCATCTGGTCGGCCTCGTCCAGCACCGTGATGGCGACCTGGTTCAGCCGGCAGTCGCCACGGTCGATGAGGTCCTTGAGCCGGCCCGGGGTCGCGACGACGACCTCGGCCCCGCCTCGCAGCGCGCCGGCCTGCTTGCCGATCGACATCCCGCCCACGACCGTGGCCAGTCGCAGCCTGACGGAGCGGGCGTACGGAGTGAGCGCGTCGGTCACCTGCTGGGCCAGCTCACGCGTCGGTACGAGGATCAGTCCCAGCGGCTGGCGGGGCTCGGCACGCTGTCCGGCGGTGCGGGCGAGCAGGGCGAGGCCGAAGGCGAGGGTCTTGCCGGAGCCGGTGCGTCCACGGCCCAGGACGTCACGGCCCGCCAGGGAGTTCGGCAGCGTCGCGCCCTGGATCGGGAACGGCGCGGTCACGCCCTGCTTGCCGAGTTCGGCCAGTAGCTGCTCGGGCATGTCGAGATCGGCCAAGCCCTCGACGGCGGGCAGCGCGGGGGTGATCGTCTTGGGGAGCGCGAACTCGCCTTGAACTGCGGCGGGCCGGCGGCCGTAACCGCCGGAACGGGCAGGCCCGGCGGAACGGCGCGGTGCCTGCGAGCCGAAGCGGCTGCCGCCCATTCCGGCGTCGGCACTGCCCCTACGGGCGCTGGCGGAGCGGTCGTTCGTACGTGTGCGGTTCATGCGGAACCTTCCCTGATGTGGCACATATCAAGGAATTCCCGCAGCGATGAGCGGCATGGAGAATTACAAGTATGGACCGATGGCAAAAGAAAGCAGATCTGGCCGGCGGAAATCTCCGGGGGCGCAGGTGCTGAAATGGGTGACGCGATGCGGACGTGATATCCGGGCGTCGACAGCGGTGCAGCTCTTCGGGATGCGCCTGCATCCCTGAAGGAGGAGCCGCGTGTGGCGGGACTGCGGATTCCTCCGAGTCGACCCGCGGGTGAAACCACCGCGGGAAACGCGTGCAGCTGGGGCCCGCACCCCGAAGGATGCGGGCCCCAGCTACAGAATGTGCGTCAGCGTCAGGCCGGAACGATGTTCTCGGCCGTCGGGCCCTTCTGGCCCTGCGCGATGTCGAAGTTGACCTTCTGGCCTTCGAGCAGCTCACGGAAGCCCTGGGCGGCGATGTTCGAGTAGTGGGCGAACACGTCCGGGCCGCCACCGTCCTGCTCGATGAAGCCGAAGCCCTTTTCCGCGTTGAACCACTTCACGGTACCAGCAGCCATGTCATATCTCCTTTGGGGCAGTACATCGGAATCCGCACTGTGCGGATTCCGTGTCGCCGCGATGATTACCCCGCCCGGAAATGACCGGAAATACAAAAGCGCTCCCACCGGCAGGAGCCGGGTGGGGGCACTTGAAGTTTTGGGAACCACAACTGCAACTGAGATCGACAGTAGCACGCTGGAGCGGCCTGTGCGCGTTGAATAATTCCCCTCCGCCCATGGCGGCAAGAACGCTCACTTCATGGTCCGCAAAATCCTCACTTCGCGGGCACAGATATTGATCCACTCGGAGTGCAACGTTTCAGGAAGAGCGGTCTCCCCCGTTGCCCGCCTGAGGTTGTGCGTCAGCGGGGGCCCACACCGGGCCGGTGATCAACGAGCGTCAACCGAGCCTCAAAAATCCGGGAGACAGCCCGTCACTGGCTGGTTGCGGCGAAGGCTCAGCCTGAACGTGCGGGCCTGGAAACAGGTCGAGCAGATCCCTCGACGCACGATCCGACCCCGGGCAAAGGGCCCGGTGCTCGCCACCGGCAAGCATCTCGCTGCCGCCGCCGTGCTCGTAGAGGTGATCCACCCCCGGATCGATGACGGGCGCCGCCAGCCGAGCGCGAGGGCGGCGGCGCTGAAACGGACGCTGTCCCGGCTGCGAGTCGAGCCGGTCACCCAGGCCCTCGCCCGGTCGGCGGCGCCCCTGCTGCGCACGGCCGGGCCGCACGGCCACGAGTACGCCATCGACGCCATGCTCTGCGCCATGGCCCTCGTCCAGTCGGGCCGAGCCCGCGATCCTGACGTCCGATGTCGAGGACATCACCATGCTCACCACCGGCCGCCCACGCGTGATCGCCGAGAAGATCTGATTCGCGACGCCTCACCGGGCCCGCGCAACGCCTGCCCCCGAGCGCCCGGCCACCTCACGCGAGGTCGGACAGCAACAGGCCCAGCTCCCTCTCCTCCTCGACGCGTACGCCGAGTTCCGCGACGGCCGCCGCGAGCGCGGGTTCCCAGGGGGTCTCCGTCGGAGTGCCGACGAGCGGAGACGGCGGGGGTGAGGCGTTGCGGGACACGGCGGCGCGGTAGTCCGCAGCCGTATAGCGCCAGGGCTGCCACGGGACGCGGCGGTGAAGGACACCGGCTATCCGGAGCCCGCCCCAGTCGAAGTCGCCGTGGTACTGCAGGGCCGCCCCGTGTTCGTGCAGCCCTCGGAGCAGGGTGAGGGCGGCGGCGGAGGGCTGACCCTGGAGACAGACCAGGGGTGGGCACTCGGGGCCGAGGGTGTCGGCCGCTGCCGCGAGGACGGTCGGGTTCTCGCAGATCCACACCACCGGAGGGGCGGCGGTCGGCGGCCGGCGGGTGAGCCGGCGAAGGGTGAGCACGGTGGGTTCGCCCTCCTCGGCCATCCGGTCCAGCGACGGAGTGCCGCGCAGATTCAGGGTCAGGACTGTCGAGGACAGCTCGTCCCGCAGCAGTCCCGCCGAGGCCCATGCCTCGCGTCGCCATTCGGCGCCCTGGCCATCCGGGAAGCCCGTCAGCGCACGGGCCCCGGACAGGGTGAGCGTCGCCAGCGGTGTGCCGTCGTCAAGGGCGTGGGCCGAGCCGAGGACCTGTGCGGCGAAGGCAGGCAGCGAGACGGCCGGATCGGCGGGAAGTGCGCGCAGCGCGGCGCATGCCCCGGCAAGCAGGGTGTGGGTGGTGTCGGGGGCGCGGCCCAGGCGTCGCGCGAGGCCATCGGCCCGTACCCGGGCGGCCCAGTCCACCAGCGGAGGGACGGTGAGCTCGTCGAGGGGGGCGTGCGCCCGCTCCCATGCGGCCTCCTCCTCGTACCGGGCCTGGGCGAGCGGGGTGACGGGGCCGGTGAGCGCTTCGACGGCGAAGGCGAGGCCGCCGGGGCTGGCGCCCGAGCGGCGCAGTACGGCGTCGACCGCGTCCAGCCGTACGCTCAGCGACCTGCCGCCACCAGGGGCTCGGGCGAGAAGTCGTTCGACCGCCGCCCGCTGGGCCGGAGTGGGATCGCCCAGAGACACGGAACCGGTCAGAGGCTGTCCGCTCACCAGACGTCGGCGCGCTCGTTCGACGAGCCAGGCGAGGTCCGGTGTGCCGAGCAGCCGGGCGAGCCGCGGGCCGTCGATCGCTCCGGTCCCGGGCTGGCGGGTCAGTTCCATGGCGGCGCGGGCTCCTCGGTGCCGGGCATGTCCTGGGGCGCGTGCCGTACGGGGTCCTCGCGGCGCTGCCGTCGCGTACCGTCCCACTCCCAGCGGGTGACGAGCACCGCCGCCACCTCGTCGATCCGGGACAGCTGGGCGATGGCGATGCCGGGCACCTGCGGGTAGCAGGCCCACTCCCGCTCGCTGGTCATGACCACATCGAGGTCGAAGGCGCTCAGCAGACCGAGGCACTTGGCGCGGGAGTCGTCGTCCACGCCGGCGAACGCCTCGTCGAGGGTGACCAGGCGGGGCGCGTAGGGGCTGCCCGCGCTCGCGTAGTGCGAGGAGGCGGCGGCGAACAGGGGTACGGACACGGCGAGGACGCGTTCGCCGCCGGAGGCGGGGCCGGTGGCCGGGACCCAGCGCCCCTGCTGGTGGCGTTCGACACCGAACTCGTGCCAGGAGCGGTAGTCGAGCGCTGCGGTGAGGTGTTCGAGCCAGCTGCCCGAGCCGTCGTCGGACTGCTGGCGGGCGATCTGGGCCTGGAGGAACTCGCCGACCGCCGTGCGGTCCTCGGCCGCCCAGGCATCGGCGGACTGGCGCAGCCGGTCACGGGCCTGGGCGAGTCCGGGCGGGGCCTTGCGCGAGGCCCGCCACACCAGCCGGAGCTTCATGCCGGTGGAGGTGGGGCGGTCCTCCAGTTCGGTGTTCATGTCCCGCACCTGCCGTTCGGCGGCGCCGATGAGTTCCTGGAGGGTGCCTGCGACCTCGGTGATCAGGTGGGTTTCGAGGATCTCGCGTTCGTGCGCGGACAGGATGCGGGTGAGCTCCGCGACCTCCTTGGCGAGCGCGTCGGCGAGTTCGGGTACGGCCCGCTCGCGGCCCTGGTAGACGATGTCGACGACCATGCCGTCCTCGACCATGCGGGCGGAAGCGCTGTGTCCGTGCCGGGACAGGGTGTCCTGCAGGGTCTTGAGTTCCTCGCTGAGCCGACGCTGCACGCGTTCCCAGGCGGCATCCGTGTCGTCGGTGGCCGACAGGCCGGAGTCGATGGCGCGGGCGAGCGCGATGGCCGGGGTGGCGGCCCAGGGGCCGTCGTCCGAGGCGGGGACCGCGAGCTCCGGCAGCGCGACAGCGACAAGGCCGGTGGCCGTGAAGCGCTGAAGCGCCGCGATGGCCTCCACACGTGCGTCGACGGCTTCGGCAAGGTCCTTCTCCAGCTGCTCGATCCGCCCCTCGGCCCGGCCGGCCTCCCGGTCCGCCTCGGCGTGACGCCGGCGGGCGTTCTTCTGGTCGGTCTCGCAGATCCGCTGCGCCTCGGCGGTCTCGGCGAGTCGCCGTTCGAGTTCGGCGACGGCGGCGCCGACGGTGGAACGCAGGGTCCGGTGGCGCTCGTCGGCCGCCGCCGCCTCGCGCGCCGCGTCCTCGGCCCGCTGGGCGAGGTCGATGACCCGCTGCCCCGCCTCGGCAGACTCGGCACGCTCCTCGTCCACCTGTCGTACGGCATCACCTTGTTCGCGCAGCGCGGGCCACAGAGCGGCCAGCGCGGTGGCGAGGGAGCCGAGGGCGTGACGCACGGCGGTGAGTCCGGGCCGGTCGGCGGGCAGCCCCAGATCAGCGGCGACCTCGGCGAGTCCGGCAGTGGCCCTGTCGGCGTGCCCGGCTGCCTCGGTGGCCTCGGCAGCACGCCCCTCGTACCGTACGCGGGCCTTGCGTACGGTCTCGGCGGCGGCGCTCACGAGCGCGTGTGCCCTGGTGAGCGACGACTCGTCGGGGACGTCGGCGAGCTCGGCATCGAGCGTGCGACGGCGTGACGCGATCACCGCGGACCGAGCCGTCAGCGTCTCCGACTCCTCACGCAGGGAGGCGAGTTCGATGCCGAGCGCGGCGACGCGGACCCGGCGCGCCGCCTCGCGCGCGCCCTCGCCGATGTACGTGGCGGCGGCCTTGGCCCACGTGCCGGTGAGTGCACCGGCCCGAAAGCGTCCGTCGGGTGCCACCCATGTCCCGGCGTCTCCCCCGCCGTCGAGGCCGATGGCGGCGAGCAGTCGGGTCACCGTCGTCCCGTCCACGGCAGCGGCCTGTCCGTCGCCGTGGTCCACGGCCGGGCAGAGCACGGTTGCCAGCGAGGGGCCGCGCACCGGTCCGTTCGACGGGGAGAGCAGGACGTCGTGCCCGTCCACGGCGAGGGCGGAGCCGTCGGGGAGCACCCAGGCGTCGAGGAGGCCGGAGGCTTCGAGTGCCGCTTCGAGACCGGCGCGCTCTGGTTCGGGCAGTTCGTCACGGAAGTCGACCAGACGCCACAGCGGCGCGCCCGGCAGCTGTTCGCGAAGGCCGAGGGTGCGCGTCGCCGGTGGCCGGGGCTCACGTCCGCCGCCGGCTTCCAGCGCGGCAAGCTCCCGCCGTGCCTCGTCGGTGCGCGCCGCAAGCTCCGAGGTCCTGCGGGCGGCTTCGGCCGCCCGGTCGGCGAGCTCCGCCGAGCGGGCGGTGTGCGCCCGGGTTGCATGGACCCGCGCCGGGTAGGGGCCGTCGAGATGGTGGGTCCATTCCTGGAGTTCGTCCAGGAGGCCGGTCTCGTCGGAGAAGGCGAGCTCCTTCCAGGCGCGGGCGCGTTCGCGCACGTCGTCCAAGAGGGCCCGGCCTGCCCGCGCCGCACCCTCCTCCGCCTCGCCGTGCGTCTCGGCGGCCAGCGCGAGGTCGGTCTCCGCCTCGTCGAGGCGGCCCGACGCCCGGCGGTGCGCGTCGGCGGCCTGCTCGCAGGCTTCGAGGAGGCCCTCGATGTGGGCGAGCGCTCGCTGGGCGCGGGCCGCGGCGTCCTCGACGGTGCGCCGCAGTTCGGGCTCGGGCAGCAGGTCGTCCGCCGGGAGGGCGACGCGCGCGGCGGCTGCCTGCTCCCGCGTGTGGGCGAAGGTCTCCTCGACCCGGAGCCGCGTGGCACGCAGCCGGTTCTCGGCGGCGCCGAGCCGCCCGAGCGCCTTGGTGTGGAGGGCGTCCGCCTGCTCCCGGTCCCCGCGCGCCCGGTCCTTCGCCTGCGCCGTTCGCGTCACGGCCTGCGCGGCGTGCTCCAGCTCTCGGGCGTCGCGCATCTCGGGCGCCTCGCGCAGCGCTTTCTCCTGGGCCCGCAGACGTTCCCCGGTCTCGGCCAGGGAGCCGATCTCCTCTTCGGCTGCTGCTCGCTTCTCCTCGGCGCGGGTGCGCCGCTCCTGCGCCTCGGCCAGATCTCGTTGCACGCGCTCGTAGCGGGAGTGCTCGGCGCGCGGAAGCCGGGCGCGGCGCCGAGTGGCGATGCGGGCGTACCGCCGGTAGTGCTCCAGGAAGGCGGAGGCGGCACGTTCGGCGGCGGACGCGGCGTCCAGCTCGTCCTTCTCCTCGTCCAAGGAGCGGAATGCCTCGGCCACGTCGGCGATGACGGCCTGGTCCATGGGCGGCAGCGCCTCGGTGAGGGCGCGCGAGAGGGCTGCCTCGTTGGGCCGCTTCGACAACTGGGGCTGGCGCAGCTGGATGAGCAGGTCGACCAGGGCGGCGTACCGCTGCTCGCCGAGGCCGAAGAGTGCTTCGTCGACCGCTCTGCGGTACGCCTTGGCCTGGTCGTACACCATGCCGTGGCCGGCGATGGCCTCGGCGAGGCGGTCCCGGGACAGGGCCGTGCCGGTGGCGTCGAGCAGCCGGAAGGTCTCCTCCGTACGTTCGGTGGACCCGTGGTCGACGCGCTGGCGGGTAACGGCGTACCAGTGCCGGGCGATACCCCGCCCGCTGACGGCCTTGAGCCCGCACAGCAGCGTACGGAAGTGCTGTTCGCCGGTCGTGTCATCGAGTCTGCCGAACTCGATCCAGGTGTAGCCGAGCCGTTCGGAGTGCGGGTGCTCGCCGCCGAGGAGCAGGTTCCACTCCATCCGCTTGCCCGGGTCGCCGTCGGGTTCGACACGGCGCGGGCTGAGGTCGCCGTCGAGCAGGAACGGCAGGGTCAGGGCGAGCACCTTGGACTTGCCGGTGCCGTTGTTGCCACGCAGCAGCAGGCGCCCGTCCCGGAAGCGGAACTCCTCCACGTCGTAGTGGAACAGGTCGACGAGCCCGACGCGCAGGGGCTGCCAGCGGAAACGCCGCGGGGTGGGGAGGCGGGTCACGAGGCGGTGGCCTTTCGCTGCGGAGGCACGGGGGCGGAGCCGGGTTCGCGGATGACGGTCTCGCCGACCGCGTACCGGGCGAGGGCGGGGCGGGCCGCGACCGCGTCCGGGGTACGGGAGACCAGGCCGAGCGCCGTGAGCCGGGCGACGGCCTGTTCGACGAGCTCGTTCTCCATGCCCGGCTCCCGGGCGGACTTGGACCAGAAGCCGCCGTGCTGGGCGACGAGTTCACGGACCCGGAGGGCGAGCACGTCGAGGGTGACGGGTCCGTCGGCGCCGGCCAGGTGCTCGGCGAGCAGCAGGGTGATGTGGCCGTGGGTGCCCTGTTCGGGCATGCGGAGGTCGGTGAGGTCGTCGTCGGGGTCGACCATGGCGATCCCCTCGGCCCGCACCTCGGCGACCAGTCCGGTCAGCTCGGTGATCCGGGCCGTGAGGAAGCCGCGCTGCCGGGTGAGGTAGCCGAGTTCGGCGTCGGTCAGGTCGTCGTAGTAGAGCACCGGGTCGTCGAGCAGTCTGCGGGTGAGCGAGCGGCGCATCGCGCGGAAGCGCAGTTCGTCGCTGTCCAGAGCGGTTTCGGCGACGAGCTCGGCGAGGCGGTCGTCGAGGGCTTCTGCGTGGACGGTGGAGGGGCCGCGGCGGGAGGCCAGAAGTCCGGCGAGGACCCGGCGTTCGACGTCGTACAGGACGTCGCCAGCCCCGCTGACGTACGCCTCTTCCTCGCCCGCCACCCGACGCAGCACGCCGAGGTCGAGCAGAAGCCTTACGACGGCGGCGAGGTCGAGGCGCTCGTCGCGGCGTTCCAGGGCGAACTCGATCCCCGTCGCGGCGAGTCGGGGATCGGCGGCATCGAGGACGATCTGATCGGCGAGGCGCCCGAGGGCGATCTGGGCCTCGCCGCGTTCGAGGGCGGCGAGCGCGAGACAGAGCAGAACGTAGCGGCGGCGCGTGAAGGGGGCGTTACCGCGGCTCGCCTCGCGGGCCGGGTGCGTGGGGTCGGTGAGGACGCCGGGGACCTTGCGCAGCCGCGCCGTCTCGGCGTCCACCTGGAGGGACCAGCCGGTGTTGCGGTCGAACCACTCCCGGAGTCCGGGCGCGTGCCGGCGGACGAGGCGGAACTCGTCGTCGTAGCGGCCGCGCGCCAGGAGGAGGGGGTGTTTCAGCAGGGCTCGCGCCGCCTTGCGCAGGTCGGCGGCGTGCTGGCCGTCCAGCACCTCGGCGAGGGGGGTGGTCATCGGCCGGGGGCTCCGTTTCTCAGAGCGTCTCCGTCCGTCAGGTCGACGATCTCGATGAGGTGGTCCGGGCCGCTGAAGACTCCGCCGAGGGTACGGACCTCT
The DNA here is from genome assembly GCF_042737755.1 of Streptomyces sp. NPDC059994. Taxonomy (NCBI): domain Bacteria; kingdom Bacillati; phylum Actinomycetota; class Actinomycetes; order Kitasatosporales; family Streptomycetaceae; genus Streptomyces; species Streptomyces sp. NPDC059994. Next base: position 8,031 of record NZ_JBHWUR010000128.1, on the reverse strand, counting down.
GCGGTGGCGCTGTCGGCGAGCGCGGTGAGCCGGATCTCCATGGAGCCGTCGTTGCTGGTGGCCACGGTATGCCTCATGCCCGGGCGCCAGGTGGCCAGCGCGTCGCCGAGAAGTTGGAGGAACAGGCCGAAGGAGGCCGGGTCGAGCTCGCCCAGACCGGACAGGCGCGTGACGCCGTCGGTGACGAGCCGGACGCGGGCGGCGGCGGTCTCGGCGGCCTGCTTGGCGGCCGCCTCGGCGAGAGCGCGCCGCCTCGCCTCCCGGTCCTCTACCTTGCGGGGCTTGCCGCGCCGCTCGTAACTCCCGGTGCGGCGCAGTTGGGGGCTGATCCGCAACGGCTCCGCCCCGGCCCAAGGTGTGGCGGCCGGCACCGGCCTCGCCGCCCGGGTGGCGAGGGTGTCGGCGTCGACGGTGAGGTGCCGGGCCGGGTAGAGACCGAAAGCCGTTCGCCACAGCCGGTGCCGGGCATCATCGTCGGGTGCCTCGGCGAACCAGCGGGCCAGGGTCCGGAAGTCGGCAGACCGGTCCGAGCGCCCTGCCCGGCGCTCGTTCAGCGCCCGTACGACCGCCAGGAGCTGCGGAATCGCGCCCAGTGCCCGGCCGCGCAGGAGCCGGGCCTGCGACTCGCGCCCGTCCCTGCTGATGAACCACGCGCCGAGCCCCTCCCAGCGCGCGGCCCACCGCTCGTACACCTCCCGCTCGGCGCCTGCCGTCTCCTCCGGCGAGGCGTCGGCGGCCTCGCGCCGGGCGGCAGCCCTCAGCAGCAGATCCGCCCTGCCGCCCTCCTCCAGTTCAAGGATCAGCCGCGCGATCCGCCCGCCCAGCGTGATCAGGTCCTGGATGAACCGCTCCAGATACTGGATGAGCCGGTCCTTGTACGCGAGGAAGACCTCCTCCTCGACATCGTGCAGGTCGATGGTCCTCTGGAGCGATCCCATGAAGGCCCGGGCGTTGTCGGCGAGCGCGGCGAAGCGGCTGGCCAGCGTGTCGAGTGTCAGGTGTGTCTTGGCCGGGTCGGGCTCGTCCTCGGCGGCCAGGACGAGGAGTGTGCGCAGTTGGGTGACGATGTCGTGCAGCGCGACGGCCTGAAGAGCGCCACGCCGGCCGAGCGCCTCGTCGTAGGCGGACAGTGCCGCCTCGGCGGCCTCTCCCTCGCGCGTGAGCTGGTAGATGAACCGCTTCCGGTAGAAGTCCTCGACGGCTGTGACCCGCGCGGTGTCCGGATCGGCCCGCAGATTGCCCCAGACGACGAGCCTGTCGAGCGCGGCGACGACCGCCTCCGGCTCGGCGGGGCGGATGTCCGCCGGAAGGGCGGCATGCACTTCCTCGGGGCGCAGATGGACCGCGAACCGCTCCTTGGCCACGAGGAACACCCGCATCACCTGGCGGTAGAGCGGGGTGTTCGGCACGGTGAGGTGGGCGAAGGGGCCGAATCCGTCCGGCCCGGAAGCTGGGTCGGCCGAGGTGGTGACGGTCATCGCCCCCATTGTCCCGCGTCCGGGGCAGCTACCGGCAGGGACGAACACTCCTGTCCGGTTTTCGCGGGAGTGGCCGGATCGATATGGTTCCCCATCGTCCGCACCCGCCGGGACGACCACGAGGCGCGCCCGGCCGTCGAGGGGGCACCCAGCGGTGGGAGGGCATCCTGCGGGCCGCGGCTCCTGAGGCGTGCCGGCGGACGAGGGCGGCGCTCAAGCCGTAAGTCACACCGGCTCCTTCGAGCGGATCCCGGCGCAGGTGCCCGTCGCCGACGACCAAGGCTGACCGCACCCGGTCACCGAATACCCCCTACGGACCGCGTCCCTGCTGGGCCCCGACACTGCCGACGACCCACGAATCCGCACCAAGAGACGGCGAAGCGGATCCCTGCGCAGGCGCCGCCCCACCGGCCGGCACCTGCGCGAACCTCTACCTGACGGCCCATCAGGACGAGCGTCGAACGGGCGTCACGAGCGTCGTCTTCAGCGTCGGGGTGTCGCCCGTAACGCCCACGGCGCACCTCACGCACACCACCCGAACCCGCAGGTCAGGCGACCTTCGCGACGGGTTCGAGGATCGCCACGCACTCCACATGATGCGTCATCGGAAACAGATCGAACGCCCGCAGCGTCCGCACCCTGTACCCGCCCTCCCGGAAGTACCCCAGGTCCCGCGCCAGCGCCGCCGGGTCGCAGGCGACGTAGGCGATGCGGCGGGCGCCCAGGCCCGCGAGGTACTTGACCGTCTGCTTGCCCGCTCCCGCTCGCGGCGGGTCGAGGACGATCAGGTCCGCCTCGGTGATCTTCGTGCGGGGCAGGACCTGGTCGACCTTGCCCTGTTCGACGCGGACCCGCGGCAGGTCCGCCAGGTTGTGGCGGGCGTCCTCGACCGCGCGCTTGGAGGACTCGATGCCCAGCACCGCGCCCTGCTCGCCGACGCGCTCGGCGATCGCGCCCGCGAACAGGCCGACCCCGCAGTACAGGTCGAGCGCCATCTCGCCCTTGCGCGGCATCAGGCCCTGCATCACGGCCTTGACCAGGGTGTCCGCGGCCTGCGGGTGGACCTGCCAGAAGCCGCCCATGCCCACGCGGTAGGTGCGCTCGTCGGCCCGTTCGCGGACGAAGGCGCGGCCGTGCACGCGGTGGACGCCGCCGTCCTTCTCCTCCACCCGGAGGACCGAGACCGGCTTGTCGAGCTCGACCAGCGGGAGGCGGCCGCCCGTGCGCGGGGTCAGTACCACCTGGCGGTCGTGCGAGCCCGTCGCGGCGATCGCCTCGACCGACTCCATCTGCGGCCACTCGCGCTTCTCGATGCCCAGCTCGCTGACACCGGGCGCCGCGATCATGCAGTGGTCGATCACCTGGACGTCGTGCGAGCGGTGCTTGCGCAGGCCGGCGTGGCCGTCCTCGTCGATGGCGTACTGGACGCGGGTGCGCCACGCCGGGACCTGGCCCGCGGGGAGCTTGTCGCCCTCGGCCGGCATGACCGTGCCGTCCCAGCCGGCCTCCTCGGGCGTCAGCCCGGCGAGCCGCTGCAACTGCTCGGCGATGACCTCGCCCTTGAAGCGGCGCTGCGCGCCCGGCTTCGCGTGCTGCCAGTCGCAGCCGCCGCACTTGCCGGGACCGGCGAACACGCACGGTGCCTCGACCCGGTCCTTGGACGGCGACAGCACCTCGACCGCGTCCGCGCGCAGGTAGCGGGAGTCCTCCTCGCCCTCCGTGACGCGAGCGACGACCTTCTCACCCGGCAGCGCGTGCCTCACGAACAGCACCCGGCCCTGCTCCGTGCGGGCGATGCAGTGGCCACCGTGCGCCACGGGGCCGACCTCGACCTCGTACTCCTCCCCGACCAGCGAAGACGAAGGCTCAGACTCGTTCTGCATGTGGGGGTGACTCCAGAAGTGGTGAGGAGGGGCTGCCGTCCGCATACGGACGGCAGCCCCCCAGTCTACGTCGGCGAGCGGACCGCTCAGGCCTTCCCGCTCGGCTCCCTGCGGGCCGCTCAGCCCTTCCCGGTCGGCTCCTTCGGGCGCGGCGGTGCCACCGGGCCCCGCCGCACCGAACCCGGCGCGTTCCACTCCTGCCGCTTGCGGGCCCGCTTCTTGGCGACCTCCGAGGACTGGAGCTGGTAGGGGACCGAGGTGACCATCACGCCCGGTGTGAAGAGCAGACGGCCCTTCAGGCGCAGTGCGCTCTGGTTGTGCAGCAGGTGCTCGTACCAGTGGCCCACCACGTACTCGGGGATGTACACGCTGACCGCGTCACGCGGGCTCTCTCGGCGCAGGCCCTTGACGTACTCGATGACCGGGCGGGTGATCTCGCGGTACGGCGAGTCGATGATCTTCAGCGGTACGTCGATGCCGCGCCGCTCCCACTCGTCCTTGAGCGCCTTGGTCTCGGCCGCGTCGACGCTGACGCTGATCGCCTCCAACTGGTTGGCGTGCAGCAGCTTGGCGTAGGCGAGGGCGCGCAGGGTCGGCTTGTGGAGCTTGGAGACCAGGACCACGGAGTGCACGCGCGAGGGGCGCACGTACTCGTCCGGGCGCTCCTCGGCGGCCGCGATCTCGTCGGCGACCTTGTCGTAGTGCTTGCGGATCGCGGTCATCGTTCCGTAGAAGATCACCATGCCCATCAGGGCGACCCAGGCGCCGTGGGTGAACTTGGTGGCGAGGACGACGACCAGGACGAGCCCGGTGAAGAAGGCGCCGAAGGTGTTGATCGCGCGGGAGCGGACCATGTGGCGGCGCTTGGCCGGGTCCTGCTCGGTGGCGAGGTGCCGGTTCCAGTGCCGGACCATGCCGGTCTGGCTCAGGGTGAACGAGACGAAGACGCCGACGATGTAGAGCTGGATCAGCCGGGTCGAGTCCGCGCCGTATATCACCACGAGCAGGATCGCGGCCCCGGCCAGCAGCACGATGCCGTTGGAGAACGCGAGGCGGTCGCCGCGGGTGTGCAGTTGGCGCGGCAGATAGCGGTCCTGGGCGAGGATCGAGCCGAGCAGCGGGAAGCCGTTGTACGCGGTGTTGGCGGCCAGGAACAGGACCAGCGCGGTGGCCCCGGCCAGGATGACGAAGAGGAAGCTGCCCTTGCCGAAGACGGCCTCCGCGACCTGGGAGATCACCGGGTTCTGGACGTAGCCGTCGCCGACCGGGACGCCGTTGCTGAGCAGGTCGGTGGCGGGCTTCTCGGCCATCCGCACCTTGGTGGTCATGGCCAGCGCGATGATGCCGCAGAACATGGTGACCGCGAGGCCGCCCATCAGGGCGAGGGTGGTCGCCGCGTTCTTGGACTTGGGCTTGCGGAAGGCCGGGACGCCGTTGCTGATCGCCTCGACGCCGGTGAGCGCGGCACAGCCGGAGGAGAAGGCGCGCAGCAGCAGGAAGACGAGCGCGAAGCCCGCCAGGCCCTCGTGCTCGGCGTGGATCGTGTAGTCGGCCGTCGGGGCCTTCATCGTGTCGTCGAGGACCATGCCCCTGAAGGCGCCCCACGCGATCATGACGAAGACGCCGCCCACGAAGACGTACGTGGGGATGGCGAAGAGGTTGCCCGACTCCTTCACGCCGCGCAGGTTCATCAGCGTGAGCAGCACGATGACGCCGACCGCGCAGAGCACCTTGTGCTCGACGACGAACGGAACGGCCGAGCCGAGGTTCTCGATGCCGGAGGCGATCGAGACGGCGACGGTCAGGACGTAGTCGACGAGGAGCGCGCTGGCGACGGTGAGGCCGGCCTTGGGCCCCAGGTTGGTGGTGGCGACCTCGTAGTCACCGCCGCCGCTGGGGTAGGCGTGCACGTTCTGCCGGTACGAGGCGACCACCGTGAACATGAGCACCACGACCGCGACCGCGATCCAGGGGCTGAAGTGGTACGCCGACACACCCGCCACGGAGAGCACCAGGAGGACTTCTCCGGGCGCGTACGCGACGGACGAGAGCGGGTCGGACGCGAAGACGGGGAGCGCGATGCGTTTGGGGAGGAGCGTTTCTCCCAGCTTGTCGCTGCGCAGCGCCCGGCCGATCAGGATCCGTTTGGGCACGTCGGTCAGTTTGGACACAACAGAGAAGAGTAGGGGCTGCTGATTGACACGGCCCACCCGCCACCCCCCATCAGTACGAGAGAGCCGCCCGCACGGCCGTGACCACGACCGCGATCAGGTAGCAGCCGGTCGCCACGGCCACGGTCCGCTCGCGCTTCTCGGCGCCGAGTGACGTACGGGACAGCAGCCACGCGAGGGCGGGCAGGACCAGGACCGCGTGCAGGCTCACGCCGTGCAGCGGCTTGAGCGGCGCGGTGGAGGCGTAGGCGGCGAGCTGGTGGCCGGTGCGGGTGAGCACCACGCCGCGGGCGATCATCGCGGCGCCGGAGGCGAGCCCGACCAGCAGGATCGCGAAGCCCGCCCGGACCGCGAGCGCCATTCCGGCCGGTCCGGACGGCGGACGGCGGAACGCGGCGGCCGCGAACCACGTGAGGATCACCACGAGCAGGCCCCCGCCGACGGCCAGCGTCATCGAGACGGCCGAGTCGAACGGCGTCTCCATGTCGAGGTGCGAGGGCACCTTCCGCCACGCCTGGAGCGTGATCCCGGCCACTTCCAGGACGCTGTCGGCGGCCAGCAGGCAGAGCAGGGCCGCCCGGGTGCGCGGCCCGGTCCGTACGTACGAGGTCACCCAGGTCAGCGCGGCCAGGGTGAGGCCGAAGGACAGGCCGAAGGTGGCGGGCTTGCGCCAGGAGACCGGCCCGTCCCAGGGGCCGCCCGCCACCGCGAACACGCCCAGATGGAACAGACCGGAGGCGAACAGGGCCGCCGCGGTGGCCAGACAGAGCCGCTCGGCGGTGCCGCCGCGGAGGCGATCGGCGGCCCCGGCGCGCGCGGTGGGCGGCGGGAGTGAACGCCTTGTCGTTTTCACGCGTCTCAGCCTGCGCGACGGATGTGCGGCGGGGCGTCGTCCGGTGGGAGGCTCACCGACTGCGCCCGCGGAAGTACCGACGCTGGTGAGTGCATCCCGCCGCGAGCCGCATAAGCTCGTCACCGGGCAACGCCGACAAGGAAGTATGTGAGGGGACGTGCACATCGTCATCATGGGCTGCGGGCGAGTGGGAGCCGCTCTCGCGCAGACCTTGGAGCAGAAGGGGCACACGGTCGCCGTCATCGACCAGGACCCCACGGCCTTCCGCCGGCTCGGTTCCGGATTCAGCGGGCGCCGGGTCACCGGCGTCGGCTTCGACCAGGACACCCTGCGTGAAGCGGGGATCGAGGAGGCCGGCGCGTTCGCGGCGGTCTCCAGCGGCGACAACTCCAACATCATCGCGGCCCGGGTGGCCCGCGAGATGTTCGGGATCGAGAACGTCGCGGCCCGCATCTACGACCCGCGCCGCGCCGAGGTGTACCAGCGGCTCGGTATCCCGACGGTCGCCACGGTCCGCTGGACCGCCGACCAGATGCTGCGGCGGCTGCTGCCGTCCGGCTCGGAGCCGCTGTGGAGCGACCCGAGCGGCGCGCTGCAGCTGGCGGAGGTGCACACCTCCACGGCCTGGATCGGCCACAAGATCAGCAAGCTGCAGGAGGAGACGGGCGTGCGCGTCGCGTTCCTCACCCGGCTGGGCGAAGCGGTGCTGCCGACCTCCCGGACGGTCCTGCAGGAAGGCGACCTCGTCCACGTGATGATGCGTACGGACGAGGTCGAGAAGGTCGAGGCGGCCTTCGCCCAGGGTCCCGAGGAGGGCGGTCACTGATGCGCGTCGCGATTGCCGGGGCCGGCGCGGTGGGTCGTTCCATCGCGGGCGAGCTTCTGGAGAACGGTCACGAGGTGCTCCTCGTGGACAAGGCGCCCACCGCCATCTCGGTGGAGCGGGTGCCGCAGGCGGAGTGGCTGCTCGCCGACGCCTGCGAGATCACCTCGCTGGACGAGGCGGCGCTCCAGCGCTGCAACGTGGTCATCGCGGCCACCGGCGACGACAAGGTGAACCTGGTCGTCTCGCTGCTCGCGAAGACCGAGTACGGCGTGCCGCGCGTGGTCGCCCGGGTCAACAACCCGAAGAACGAGTGGCTGTTCAACGAGTCATGGGGCGTGGACGTCGCCGTCTCGACCCCGCGGCTGATGTCGGCGCTGGTCGAGGAGGCGGTGAGCGTCGGCGACCTCGTACGGCTGCTGCGCTTCAGCCACGGCGACGCCAACCTGGTCGAGCTGACGCTGCCGCCGGAGTCGGCGCTGGCGGGCACCCAGGTCGGGGAGGTGGCCTGGCCGGAGGACACCTCGCTGGTCACGATCATCCGGGGCACCCGGGTGCTCACTCCGCAGCCGGAGGAGACCCTGGAGGCGGGCGACGAGCTGCTGTTCGTGGCCGCGCAGGCCCGCGAGGAGCAGCTGGAGGACCTGCTGTCGGTGCGGCGGGAAGAGTCCGCGAGCTGACGCGACCTCACGGGCATGGAGGGGTCGGGTTTTGACCGCGGGCCCTCTGTGGCCGGCCGCGCCCACGCGGCGGAGCCGCACAGAGACACAGCCCCGCGCCCCCTGGGCGCGAAAAGGGGGGCCCGGGGTGCGCATCGCACCCC
>NZ_JBHWUR010000127.1:0-19764 GCF_042737755.1 Streptomyces sp. NPDC059994 | reverse complement strand
GGCATTCGGCCCGCGCCAGCACTCCTTCCGTGTCGCTCTTCACTTGTGCGCGGTGTTCAGCGCTCACCGGCGCTGTCACGGCCGGCGCCCGGCCGGATCACTCGGCCCGCTGCTGGAGCTGCTCGGCAAGGGTCTGCCAGGCGGCCGCGCAGCTGCGCGCGAGGTCGGCGACCTCGGGCGCCCAGTGACCGGGCAGACCGCGGCCCAGGCTCTCCATGCCCTCGCCGTCCACCGTGTAGTGGTGGAGCCAGCGCAGGGTGCGCCGGCCCGCCTCGTTGAGCCGCAGCGAGGGGTCCTCGCTCAGCTTGGCGAGCAGCTTCTGCCGGTCGACGGAGACGTCCCGCCGCTCGCTGCGGGCGCTCACCGCACGCTGCGTCTGGCGGGGCACCACGGGCCCGCCCGGCGCCGGGCTCTGGCCCGCGGCCGCGCGGTAGCGGCCCGGCACGGGGTCCTCGCCCCGGTCGATGCGCTGGCGCACGTCCCGCACGGTGGCCGGGGAGAGGCCGGTCGCCCTGGCGACCTCGCGCAGCCCCGCGTCGGGCCGCTCGTGGATCATCGCGGCGGCCTGCTGGCGGCGGTATCCGCTGTCCAGCGGGCGCAGGCGGCCGTCGCGGCCGAGGCGCGCGTTCGACTGCGGAGCGTCCGCCGAGGAGCGGGACCGGATCCGGGAGATGGTCTTGTCGGAGAGGCCGACGGCGGCGGCGACGGCGCGGTCGGACCACTGCGGATGGGTCATGATGATGCGCGCGGCGGCCACCGAGCGGTCGGACCGCGACAGCGGCAGACCGTGGGTGACGTTGGCCTTGACGGCCAGGACGTATGCGGCGCCCTCGTCGCAGTCCACCATCCTGGCCTGGATGGTCGTACGGCCGTTGAGGAGCGCGGCGCGCACCCGGTGAGTGCCGTCGATGACGCGCATCGACGAACGGTGGACGGTGATCGGCGGCAGCGAGTCCCCTGCCTCGGCGAGTACGCGTACGTGGTCCTCGTCCGCACCGCCGAGACGCGGCGAGTCCTCGAAGACGAGGGAGTCGATGCGTACTTCACCGGCGGGATGCGACTCGATCCAGACCATGGAGGTCACGACCTCGTCGAGGTCCGCCGCATGGATCTTCAGTAACTGATCGTCAATTGATTGCTCGGCCAGACTCACTTTGCGCCCCCTCGCAATGAATCGGAACCGGAATCCACTTCCGGTGTGCGAAATGAAAGGCGACGGGCGAAGCCTTGTCAACCACCCTGGAGCCAGGCTCACGAGGCCCGGATTCCCGTGCGGGACAAGGCCGTTCACGCGCGCGCGAGCGGCCCGCAGGGCAGCCCGAAGAGCCCTCGGAGCGGCGTCAGCCGCACTGCTGTACGAGGGCAAACGTCGAGTCGTCGATAGCGGAAGTTCAGGTTCCGTCAAGCGCGGACAACCTTCTGTACCGTCGAAGGTGAACAGGCGAGGGAATCGGCCCACGGAGTGGGGCCGGACGTTCGGGGAGCGTCAGAAGAGGGGCCGGAATCACACATTCCGCCCGGTTGATCGGCTTCGCACTCGTGATGCTCCCGGGGCCGTCGTCCACCCCCGGGGTGACCGCCGGTCGCAATTCGGGCGCGAAGCGGTGGCGTAACTCCACCCGACTGGCGTGAAGTTGGCCTGTTTATTGGCCGAGAACAGACCCGGAACCTGTCACACCGCCGTGACGGGCCCCGGGCCTGCGAGGCGTCAGCCGACGCAGATGCCGTCGACCGCGACCTTCTCGAACAGATGGGGCGAGACGGTGCACCCCTTTGGGTAACCCTCACCGCCCGGGCGGAAGCCGGGGTTGCTGTGCGCCGCCGCCAGATGGACGGCGGACTGCCAGACCGCGACGTTCACCAGGATCCGGCTGCCGGCGATGCCCCGGTGCATCTGGGTGGAGATGAAGCCGGGCTGCCGCGTGAAGTATGCGGCGTCCTCGCGCCACAGCGCCAGGAACTCCTCGGCCCTGCCCTCCGGAACGGTGAACGTGTTGACGAGCACGACCGGGCCGGTCCGCTCCTGGAGTTGCTTTGTATAAGGAGTGCTCTCGTCGGCTTCCACGAATTCGATCACGGAACCTCCTGCGGGTCGGCGGGATGAGCCGGAGTGCCGGTCAGCGGGGCGAGCCGAACCAGCGCGCCAGCGCGTCGAGCAGCTCGCCGCCGTCCGGCGCGGCCCAGGCGACGTGTCCGTCGGGACGGAGGAGGACGGCGTCCGGCGTCGTCCCCTCGGCCGTGTCCGCCGGAACCCAGCCGTCCGGGACGATGTCCACCCGGTCCGACCAGCCCGCGTCGGTGACGATGTCGATCCGGTCGGACCAGCCGGCGGCCAGCCGGGCCGCCTCGGTGCTGCCGTCCGCGACGAGGAGCACCCCGCGCGCCGGGTGCAGCAGCTGGGAGACCCGGGTGGTGGAGCCGTCCCCGAGCTTGACCTCGCGGTCGGGCATGCGCAGCCCGAGCAGCGGGTGGCCGGTGGCGCCGCCCATGTCGTACCGGATACCGAGCCCGCTGACGTGCCCGGCGAGGCGCCGCGCCGCGTCGGGCGACTGCACCAGCTCGCGCATCACCTGGCGCATCGGCTCCATCTCGTCGCCGGTGAGATAGAGGGACGCCTGGGCGAGGGTGTTGCGCAGCAGCTTCTCGCCCACCGGGTGCCGTTCGGCCTGGTACGTGTCGAGCAGGCCCTCGGGCGCCCAGCCGTTGACGGTGGCGGCCAGCTTCCAGCCGAGGTTCACCGCGTCCTGGACACCGACGCTCAGCCCCTGGGCGCCGGCCGGGATGTGGATGTGGGTGGAGTCGCCGGAGAGCAGGACCCGGCCGCGCCGGTACTCGGCGGCCTGGCGCGTGGCGTTGGTGAACGCGCTGACCCACTTCGTCTCGGCGCCGTGCAGCGACTGCCCGGTGAGCTCCTGCCAGGAGTCCGCGATCTCGCTGAACGTCAGCTTGGTGTTGTCGCGGGGAGTGAGCTTCGCCGGATGGATGATGATCCGGGTCACGCCCTCCTCCAGCCGGATCGCCATCACCATGCCGCCGTCGACCCGTTCGCCGATGACGCGCGGCTTGATGTCGGGGCGGTCGACGACGTCGGCCACGTACATGCCCCGGGTGGCCTCGCGTCCGGGGAAGTCGATGCCGGCCAGCTTGCGGATCCGGGAGCGCCCGCCGTCACAGCCCACCAGGTACTGGGCGGTGTGCTCGGCACGGCCGTCCGGCCCGTCGACCACCACCGTGATGTCGTCGGCCCCTTCCCGGTAGTCGACCACCTCGTATCCGCGGCGTACGTCCACGCCGAGGTCGCGGACCCATGCCTCCAGGATCTCCTCGATGCGGTACTGGGGCACTCCACGGATACCGAAGTGGTTGTCCTCCAGGGCGGTGAAGTCGATGCGCACACCGCCGAAGTGGCCCTCGTTGCCGATCTCGATGTCACCGAAGCGGGCCAGCAGTCCGCGCTGGTGGAACACCTCGGCGGCGCGCCGGGTGAAGCCGACTCCGCGCGACTCGCCGCTCGGGGTGGCTCTCTGCTCGTGGACAACGACGTCGACACCGTTCAGCCGGAGCTCGCCGGCCAGCATCAGCCCCACCGGTCCGGCACCGGCAATGATCACGCCAGTTCCCATTTTTCGTCCTCCTGGATGAGATATGCGAGATCGAATTCAGCACTTCGAAAATCAACTCGCAACGCCGCTCGATGCCGCTCAAGCGGCCTATCGAGCTCGAAAACGGAGCGTTGGATGCGATCATGCTCAACGGCTCAGGAAAAAGCCTTTCGGGCCGCCGAAGAAGTCTGCAACTCGCCGATCAGGGGCGTCAAGGGGAATGGGTCCTGCTGTTTTTCATGATCTTTTCCATAAGACCCCACCTGGCCACTTAGGCAAGCCTTATTGAAATACGCGCCGCACGCTCCCCAATGATCCTTTTCCATCCTCCGGAAAGGATCAATAAAACGGAATAGGAATGACCTATTCAGGAGACCGTAGTGCCTTGTTCCGGATAGCCGGCCACGCGTCAAGATCCAATTCGCCGCTCGACATCGACTTTCCGCGGTTGCCCTCTTGACTGGGTGAATTGGATGTTGGAAGGGTGATCCACGCAGAACACCAGACTTAATAAGGAGAGCCACGATGTCCTCCGCAGTCACGCAGAAGCTCACCGTTTTTCTGGCGTTCCCGCGGGATGCCGAGGAGGCGGTGACGTTCTATACGTCCCTCTTCGACGACTCCGAGGTGGTCAACACCATTCGGGCCCGCGCCGGTGAGCCCGGCTGGGTGGAGGGGACCCTGCAGCACGCGGTCTTCACCATCGCCGGCCAGCAGTTCATGTGCATCAACATTCCGCCGGACGGCGCCCGGGGCTCCGACCACGCCCCCTGGGACAGTTACTCGTTCTCTCCCGCGATGGCGGTGTACATCCAGTGCGACTCGGACGAGGAGTTCGACCGGGTCTTCGAGGGCCTCTCCGAGAAGGGTGAGGTGATCATGCCGATCGGCACCTACGGGTTCAGCGCCAAGTTCGCCTGGGTCAACGACCGCTTCGGCGTCTCCTGGCGGATCAACCTTTCCGAGAGCAAGGTCGAGTAACCGCACCCCCCCGCTCCACCGTCGGCCATGAGGCACTGCCGCCTCATGGCCGACGCTTACCTGCGGAAGCCTTCTTCCATAATCCTATTACTTACCGGTCAGTCACTTACTCTCGGCGCCCACCGCTCGGCTGCCCGCTGCCGGATTTTCCCACCTCACGACTTCCTTTTACCGGGTTCCACCCGCCCGGATTTCCCGTGCCCGTTTTCGAGTTCCCTTCGCAAAATGCAAGATCCGTCGAACGTCCCCCTTGACCACGGGAGAGCACATGATCTTGGTAACCGGCGCGACCGGGAACGTCGGCAGAAACATCGTCGACGAGCTGCTGAAATCGGGGGAGCAGGTGCGGGCCATCGCACGCGATCCCGCCAAGTGCGCCCTGCCGGGCGAAGTGGAGGTCATGGCGGCCGACCTGAGCCGGCCCGAGACGCTGGCCCCGGCGCTGCGCGGCGTCGAACGCCTCTACCTCTGGCCCGTGTTCGGCGAGCTCCAGGGAGCCGTCGACGCCATCGCGAAGGCCGGGGTGCAACATGTGGTCATGCTGTCTTCGGAGGCGGTCGCCTATGCTGCCGAAGAGCCGCACATCGCGTGCGAGAAGGCAGTCGTCGAGTCGGGAATGTCGTGGACGTTCCTGCGGCCGAGCGCGTTCATGTCCAACGATCTCCTCTGGATACCCCAGATCGCCAAAGACGGAGTGGTGCACGGTGTGTACGGAAGTTCCGCGATGGCGCCGATCCATGAGCGCGATATCGCGGCGGTCGCGGTGAAGTCCCTGCTCGCGGCGGAATCCGGAATCATCCATTCGATCACCGGGCCCCAGTCGCTCAGCGCGGCGGAGCGGGTGCGCATGATCGGTGCCGCGCTCGGCATCCCCACCCGCTTCCAGGAAGTGCCGCGCGAACGCGTCCGCGCCCAGATGGTCAAGTACCTCTCCGGGTACGTAGCCGATCAACTCCTCGACCGGCGCGAGGCGTTGCAGGACCAGGACGCGGAAGTGCTGCCCACCGTCGACGTCGTCACCGGCCGGCCGGCCTACACGTACGCCGAGTGGATCACCCACCACGAGGCGGAGCTCCGCCCCGTACCCCAGCTCTGACACTTTGTGAGGTGCACTGTGCATTCCGCCGTCAATGAGACCTTGAACTCGCTGGACCGCACGCGTCGGCCCGTCATCGGCATCACAGCCGTCGTGACCCAGATCAAATTCGCGATCTTCGAGATGGACGCGACGTTCGTACCCCAGACGTTCGTCCAGAAGGTCGCCGACGCCGGCTGCATACCGGTTCTGCTGGCTCCCCAGCCCGGGATCGAGCAGGCCGTCGACGGGCTCGACGGTCTGCTCATGCTCGCCGGCCCGGATGCGGACCCGGCGCTCTACGGCCAGGAGAAGCACGAGAAGACCGGTTGGAACGACAAGGTCCGCGACCGGCACGAACTGGCCCTGCTGGAAGCCGCGTTGGCATCCGACCTGCCCACTCTCGGCATCTGCCGGGGCGAGCAGCTGATGAACATCCTGCGCGGCGGCACGCTCCAGCAGCACCTGCCGGACATCGTCGGCCACGACAACCACTCCCCCGGCGGGAAGGAGTACGGGCAGCAGAAGGTGCGGCTCGAACCCGGCAGCCACCTCGCCAAGTTCCTCGCCAAGGACGTCGTGCCCTGCCACCACCACCAGGTCATCGACGAGCTCGGCGAGGGCCTGACGGTGACCGCCTGGTCCGAGGACGGAACGGTGGAGGCCATCGAGGTCAACGACCACCCGTTCGCGGTCGGTGTGCAGTGGCACGCCGAGGAGTCCGACGACGACAGCCCGTTCACGGCGCTCGCGGAGGCGGCGCGTCAGCGGATGTCGGTACGGCGCGGCTAGTTCGCACCGGCCCGGAATCCGCACCGGTCGGAATCCGCTCAAGGAACGACAGAGGCGCGGCACGGCCGAATGGCCGCGCTGCGCCTCTTGGTGTTGCATGGAACGTGTTGCGTGGAGGGGTGTTCCACGGGTTTCAGGGGGTGTTCCCGGGAGTGTGGACCACTGATAACAGGGAACTCTCCCGGTTTCGGGGCGCCGTCCGGAGGATGGCCGGTTACTCCGCCAGGACCTTCACGTCCATGTCGTCCAGGTGCTCAGGGTCGGCGAGCATGTCGATCGCGGCGATCCGGCCGTCCACGACGATGAAGTCGAAGACCACCTTCACACTGCCGTTCGGCGCCCAGACCATGCCCGGGGCCCCGTCCACCAGCGCGAGTTGGGCGACTTGGGCCCGGCCCGAGAACGTCTTGGCGACCGCCTGGGCACCCAGTGCGCCGCTCGCGCCCATCGCCAGGGCGGCGCCGTCGACGCGGACCACGACCTCCGGGTCGAGCAGGGCGAGCAGTTCGTCGAACCGGCCGCCGCGCGAGGCGGCGAGGAAGGCGTCGACGATCTGCCGCTGGCGCCCCCGGTCGGCGGTGGGCACGGCCTCGGCGCCCTGGACCCGGCGGCGCGCCCGGCTGGCGAGCTGCCGGGTGGCGAGGGTGGAGCGCCCCACGACCGGGGCGATGTCGTCGAAGGGGACGGCGAACATGTCGTGCAGCACGAAGGCGAGCCGCTCCGCCGGGGAGAGCGTGTCGAGCACCACGAGGAGCGCCGGGCCGACCGAGTCGACGAGCACCGCCTCCTGTTCGGGGTCTGCGCTCTGGTGCGCACCGTGCGGGGCGGGCGGTGGCCGCTCGCCGAGCAGGTCCTCGCGCCGCGACTCGCGCGAGCGCAGCAGGTCCAGGCAGACGCGCGCGACGACCGTGGTCAGCCAGCCGCCCAGGTTCTCCACCGCGTTCACGTCCGAGCGGCTGAGCCGGAACCAGGACTCCTGCACGGCGTCCTCGGCCTCGTTCAGCGAGCCCAGCATCCGGTAGGCGACGGCCCGCAGATGGGGGCGGTACGCCTCGAAGCGCTCCGCCAGCCGTTCGGTCTCGTCCATCGGTCACATTCCTCCGCCGGGCCCGTCGTCACGTACTGCGAAACCCAGCCTATGGGACAAGTCACATCACGTTCAGATCTTGGATGTTCGGTATCCAGTTCGGTTATTTCATATGAAATTGTCTGGCCGTTCTCCGCCCCGGACGCCGCCCGGCGCGGGGCCCCCTCGCCAGGTGGTCCGTCGTCGCCCGCCGTCAGCCGAGCTTCGCGGCGAGGAACTCCTCCCAGGTCACCCGGGCCGTGTCGTACCCGTCCTTCGGGCCCTTCGGCAGCAGCCCGCCGGAGCGGATCTTCCCGATGCCGGGCATCCACACCGGCACCACCGGGGCGCCCTTGTGGACGGCCTTCAGATACGCGCGGATCATCGCGACCGCGTCCGTGGCCCGCGGCCCCACCAGGTCGGGCACCCGCCCGGCCGGCTTGTCCAGGGCCAGTTCGGCGAGCCGGACCGCCACCTCCTCGGGGTCGATCGGCTGCACCCGGAAGCCCGAGGGCACCGGGACCAGCGGCAGCTTCTTCGCCTTCTGGGCCCCGTTGAGGATGAAGTCGTAGAACTGGGTGACCCGCAGCAGCGTCCAGGGCAGCCCGGACTCGGTGACCACCCGCTCCGACTCCAGCTTGGACTTGAAGTAGCCGAAGGAGACGTCCTCGACTCCGACGATGGAGATGTAGACCAGGTGCGCGACCCCCGCCTTCCCGGCCGCGCGGACCAGGTTGCGGGTGGCGTCGGCGTCGCCCTTCTTGTCGCTGGCGCAGTGCACGAGCGCCCGGACGCCGTCGACCGCGGGGCCGATGCCCTGGTCCTTGGCCAGGTCGCCGGTCACGTACGCGATGCCGTTCTCGGCCGGGCGGCTCTTCCTGCTGAGCACCCGGACGTCGGCACCGGCGTCCCGCAGCCGTGGGACGACCAGTCGTCCCAGCGTGCCCGTGCCGCCGGTCACCAGGATGGGCGACGTCATGGCTCCTCCTCGGTTGAAGTGTCGCCACACTGACGAGCCGGCCCGCGAAAGTGTGACGCCGCGGTTCCGGACCGGCCCCGGACACGCGCACGGGCGCACCGCTCCCGCGAGGAAGCGATGCGCCCGCGATCGGGGACCGCACGTACCAGCCGGTGGTGTGTCGTACGTACGGGGTCAGCCCAAGCGCGCCGATTCGGCGTGCGGCCTGACCGGGAGGTCCGCCTCGTCGCGCTCGGGATGGCCCGGGCGCCAGAACTTCGGGCCGAGCTCAAGCGCGAGCGCCGGGATCAGCAGGCTGCGGACGATGAACGTGTCCAGCAGGATGCCGACCGCGACGAGCAGGCCCTGCTGAAGCGAGGCCACCGTCGGGATCGCCGCGAGCACGCTGAAGGTGGCGGCGAGGACGAGACCCGCCGAGGTGATCACACCGCCGGTGACGGTGAGGCTGGTGAGGATGCCGTCGCGGTGGCCGCGTTTGCCGACCTCCTCGCGGGCCCGGGTCATCAGGAAGATGGTGTAGTCGACACCGAGGGCGACCAGGAACAGGAAGCCGAACAGCAGCAGCCCCCGGTCGATCCGCGGATACCCGATGGCGTGGAAGAGCAGCGCCGCGGTTCCCACGGCCGCGGTGTACGAGAGCACCACGGACAGCAGCAGCATCAGCGGCGCCACCAGTGCCCGCAGCAGGATGATCAGCATGATCAGGACCACCGCGAGGATGAGCGGGATCAGTACCTTCTCCTCCTTGCCCTGGGCGTCGGAGGTGTCGAGGGCGATCGCGGTCTGGCCGCCGACCACCGCGTCCTTGGCCTCGCCGGAGCTGTCGTCGAGCGCGGTGCGCATGCGGTCGACGGTCTTCCGGGCGGCCTGGGTGTCCGGCGCGTTCTTCAGGACGGACTCGATGTGCGTCCAGCCGTTCTTGGACGCCACGCTGGTCGCGCTGGTGACGCCGGGCACGCCCTGGACCGTGGAGAGCGCGGCGGCCGCGCCCGCGTCCTTGACGTACACGTCGGCGGGCGCCGACGAACCGGCCGGGAAGTGCTCGGCCAGCAGCTCCTGACCCGCCACCGAGTCGACCTTCTTGGTGAACTGCTCGGCCTGGGTCTGCCCGGTGCTCAGCGACATCGCGCCGAACGCCAGCGCCCCGAGGACGACCACCGTGCCGATCCAGATCGGGCGCGGCCTGCGGCCCACGAAGCCGGAGATCCTCCCCCAGAAGCCGTGCTCCTTCTCGACGCTCGCGTCCACGTACTCCGTCGAGTAGCGCGGGGTGAACGGCCAGAACACCCAGCGGCCCAGGATCACCAGGAACGCGGGCAGCAGCGTGGTCATCGCGAAGTAGACGATGACGACGCCGAGGGCGACGACCGGGCCGAGGCCCCGGGTGGAGTTCATCGAGCCGAACACCAGGCAGAGGGTGGCGATACCCACGGTCGCCGCGGACGCCGTGATCGCCGGCAGGCAGCGTTGCAGCGCGTACACCATCGCCTCGTGCCGGTCCTCGTGGCGGTGCAGTTCCTCGCGATATCGGGCGATCAGCAGCAGCGCGTAGTCGGTGCCGACGCCCAGGACCAGGACGATCAGCACATAGGCGCTCTGCCCGTTGACCGTCAGCCCCGCGTGTTTGGCGAGGAGATAGACGACGGCGCTGGCGACCTGGCTGGCCAGGCCCACCGAGAGCAGCGGGATCAGCCAGAGGATGGGGCTGCGGTAGGTGAACAGCAGGAAGATCGCGACGAGTCCGAGCGTGGCGCCCATCAGCGCGCCGTCCATGCCGGAGTAGACATCGATGAAGTCGGAGATGCTGCCCGCCGGGCCGGTGATCCGGACGTCGAGGCCGTCCGGCGCGTTCTTCTCCGCCGCCTTGCGCAGGTCCTTCACACCGTCGCCGAGGACGCTGTTGTCGCTCTTGTCCGACTTGATGGGCACGCTGAGGAACGCGGCCTTCTTGTCGGAGGCGACGGTGACCTGGGGGATCTCCGCGGCCGCGAGCTTGTCCGTGACGAACTGGGCGCGGTCGCTGTTGACCTTGGCCAGGTCGGCTTCGGTGAGACCGCTGTCGCGCGCGTAGACGACGACGGAGCCGAGCCTGCCCTTGTCCTGGAAGTAGTCCTCGGCGATCTTCACCGCCTTCGTCGCCTGCGCGTTCTTCGGCAACCAGGTCTGGGCTTCGTTGTTCTGGACGTCACCGAGCTTGGCCGCCAGGGATCCGCCCACGCCGATGAGCAGCACCCACAGCACGAGGACGGCCCACTTGGCGCGGCGGCCGGCGACGGCCCTCGCGTATTTGTGGGCGAACGACGTCGTGGATGGGGGCGGCGGCTCCTCGGTGGACTGCCTCGGTGATGGAGGATGCGTCGTCATGACTGCTCGCTAAGGGTCGGGAGTCCTGCGCGGCCGTGCGGCGCCCAGGGCTCTGTCGAACTCGGTCTGTTCGAGGGGCCTCCCCTGTACGACCCGATCGCCTCGACTCGATCGGGGTACCTCTTCCTGTCACATGAGCTGGGTTTTGTTCGTCACTGGTATGACGGAACGTGGCCAGAGGGTGTGACCGTGACGCGTTCGTCACTCACTGACGGAGCGCGACGAAGGAATGTGACCGATGGACGACGGCGAATGGCTGGCGCGGCGTTTCGAGGAGAGCCGCCCGCATCTGCGGGCCGTGGCGTACCGGATGCTGGGGTCGCTGAACGAGGCCGACGAAGCCGTCGAGGAAGCGTGGTTGCAGATCATCGACAGCGGCGACGACGCCACGGACGAGGGTGTCCGGGGCCTGCCCGCCTGGCTGATGACGGTGGTCGCCAACGTCTCCCTTGACCGGCTGCGCACGCGCGGAACGGTTTCCCCTCAGGCGCCCCTGCTGCCGCTGGTGCCGGCCGCGCGCCGGCCACCGGACGACCTCGCGGCCCCGGTGCCCGACGCGCTGGCGGCGGACCTGGCCCGGATGGGCCCGGCCCACGAGGAGTTGCTGGCGGACTCGGTGGGCCTGGCGCTGCTCGTGGTCCTGGAGACGCTGGACCCGGCCGAGCGGATGGCGTTCGTCCTGCACGACCTCTTCGGTCTGCCGTACGAGGAGATCGCGCCGATCGTCGGCGCCGCCGGGCCGGACGCCGCGCGCGAACTCGCGGGCCGGGCGCGCGTCCGGGTGCAGAGCGTCGACCCGCTGCCGGACGACGGCCCGGACCGGCGGCGGCGGATAGTGGACTCCTTCCTCGCCGCCTCGCGCGGCGGCGACTTCGACGCCCTGATCGCGATGCTCGACCCGGACGTGGTGCTGCACGCCGACCGGGAGGCGGTGGCGGTGGGCGCGCCGACGGAGGTGCGGGGCGCGACGTCGGTGGCGAAGACGTTCTCGGGGCGGGCCCGTTACGCCCGACTGGCCCTGGTGGACGGGTCCGTGGGCGCGGTGTGGGCGCCGCGCGGACGGCCGCGGGTCGTCTTCGGCTTCACGATCGTGGACGAGCGGATCACCGGCATCGACATGCGGGCCGCCCCCGACCGGCTCAGCCGGACCGATCTGACGATCCTGGGCGAATAGGCCCGGACAACTCCGCGTCGTTTGGCCCCAGTCGGGGTGACGTCGCACACAACCACGGCGCGCCACCGGGTAGTTCTCCCCGGTGGCGCGCCGTTCGCGTACGACTGGAGCACCGCTCGCGTCCGTCGCCCGCACATTGCTCTCGTTGAACATTTGACGTCCCGAGAACGCCTTCACCCGCCCGTTAATCGGATACCCGATCACGGGATTCCCTTGCTTCACCCATAGGCGGGCGAGGCGGGAATGTGCACGGAAAAGATAACGGACAGCAATCCCGGAAAACGGTAAGGTGACACCAGTAAGCAGCCGTGCGTGGAGTTGCCGCGCGGTGGCGTGCGCACAAGGTGTTCGACTGCGAAAGTTCCGCGGTTGCACGGGCGCGCTTCGCGTATACCTTCGTACGGCGTGGCCATCAGGGTCCCGGCCGATCGGCCGCGCCCCGGGCCCGGATCCCGCACTTCTCGCAGGTCAGCGAGTTCCTCACGGGAGCCATCGGGCCTGCGTACCCACGCCTGCGGCGTGATGACTTGAGCATATTGCGTCCCCTTGCGGAACCGGGGATTATCAAGAGTCCGCGCGATTCAAGATTCCCTCCAGCAGGAATCCACCGCACGTTTTGATCCGCGCCTGCACACCGCTCGCCTGCCGTTCCCATGAAGCGGGCCTCCGTGTAATTCTGACCGAAGTCGCCAAGGTGCGGCGCGCTATTGATGCTCTCTTACGTGGTCACGAGCGAAACAGGACAAGAGGGGGGCCACATGCCCACGAATACTTCGGACGACTCACTCGACGAGGTGGAAGGCTCGGTATCCGGGCGCAACAAGGTGATCGCCGAGCGCACCCGCAGCGAGACGTGGAAGAAGCCGCCGCGCCGCATCGAGCGGGCCGAATGCATCACCTGCGACACCTGCCTGCGTGCCTGCCCGCCCGAGTTCAACGCCATTTTCGACAACGGGCTCGACGTCGTCATCATCCCCGAACTCTGCTCGGGCTGCCCCAAGTGCGTCCTGGAGTGCCCCGTCGACTGCATCTACGTGGACGAGGACTGGACCCCGACGTCCGACGAGATGTGGAACCACATCGGGCTTACCGCTGAGGGTGTGTCATGACAAGTTTCGCTGAGCGCAACGGCACTTCGCGCCGGGCCATCAACGCCAAGAAGCGGCAGAGCCGCCGGCCCAGCCGCCTGGGCGCGGTGGCCGGTGCCACGCCGAAGCCGGACCGCCTCAAGGACGAGGACGCCGGTTTCCCCACCCTCCTCAAGCGCGCCTGGGACAGGGCCGTCGAGGCCCCCGACCTGCGGGCCGCGGTGACCGCGCTGCTCACCCTGGACGGCCACGTACCCGGCGACGTCCAGCTGCGTGCGCTGCGCACCGCGGACGAGGCCGCGCTCAAGGTGCTCTGCGGCGTCTCGTGGCGCGAGGAGAACCTGCCCGCCCCGGTGCGCGACACCTTGGAGCGCCCGGCGTTCCTGGGCGAGCTGGGTCTGACCACCACCGGCCGCATCGTCATCCGCGTCCCCTCCCAGGGCTCGCTCGCCGACGAGGAGAACCTGGTCGACGGCGTGATCGACGTGCCGTGGTCGGCGCAGGACCTGCTCGACTACGAGAGCGAGGTCAACCGCGCGGCCGCCCGCTACGCCGACCAGGTCGTCGACTGCCGACAGTGGCTGGCGGCGCTCGGCACCCCGGCTCGCGACGAACTCCTGGAGACGGTGCGGGAGTCCGCGCTGCGGACCGCCCCCTTCGTCCTCCACCAGGAGGGGAAGCTCTACACGAACTTCCGCGAGGGCAACAACCTCATCGGCAAGACCCTGTGGGCGGGCCACCCGAGCGAGACGTTCAGCAGCCTGCTCGGCGTCGAGATGGAGCGCTGGTCCGACCACGACGCGATGCTGGTCGTCTGCCTCACCCTGCTCGTCCGGTCGGCGGGCGCCGGCCGGATCGAGGAGGCCAACGGTACCCAGCTCACCCTGGACCACCTCGCGTACATGCTGGAGCGCACGCGCCAGAACTACAACGCGGTGCCCGGCGGCGAGCCGGTACCGGCCGCCCCCACGCACCGGGTCGAGGCGCTGAACTCCCTCGCCATGGCGCTGCGCGAGCGCCGCGTCGGGCACGTCCTGCCCAACGCCCAGCTCTACCGCGAGATCCACGGCGCGCTGATGCACAAGATCGAGCGCCTGGCCGGGCCGTACGGCGAGGCGTCGAAGCAGCGCGAGGCGGACCTCACCGCGCGGCTGCGCGACCGGCTGCCGGTCACCGGCGCCACCTTCGAGGAGCTGAGCGCGAGCCTCACCGCGTCTCCCGGCTGGCTCGCGCGCCCGCACGGCGAGTTCGGCACCGGGCTCGAAGCCCTGGTGTACGAGACGGTGGCCGGCGCGACCGACGTCTTCGAGGCCGACTTCGCGATGAGCCGCGGCATGCGTTCCATACCCGAACTCATGCGCGCCCTGCGGGAGCAGAGCTGGGCCGAGATCACCAAGTGGGACATCACCGACTTCTTCTGCTGCGTGGTGCCCGCCCCCGCCGCCAAGCGCCACTACGAGGACTCGGTGCTGCAACTGGCCGACAACGCCTGGGCCATGTCGTCCCGCATGCAGTACAACTCCTGGCACTTCATCGCCGGAAACCTGCCCAAGGTGCCGGCCGTGGTGGAGCGGGACCACTTCATCCCGCCGACCATCCCCGATGTCGCCTTCTACTCCGACCAGCACCACCACGGCCATGTGGCGTCGAAGGTGCGCTTCAGCATCCGCAGCCCGCAGTCGGTCGAGGTGATGGGCCAGAAGTTCAACGGGTTCATGGACCTGCGCCTGCTGCGCTGCGAGGGCACGCCGTTCGACGAGAGCGATCTGCTCGCCGCCCACCGGACCTCCGGGTTCATCGCCAGCGCCATGAGCGCCGCCGCCGCGCTGGTGGCCGAGGGCGAGGACATCGAGGTCACCGCCTTCGACTCCGAGTGGCACCTCAAGTCGGTCCAGGCCGCGGCGGCGAACGCCAGGCAGCCGCACCAGGTGTCGTGACCGGGGTCCCACCTGTCCTTGCAAGGAGATCCGTTGACCTCCATCGGTGACATACGCGAGCTCCTCGCCCGGGGCGAGCTCACCGCGGCCGAGCACGTCCAGTCGGTCCTCACCGCGATCCAGAAGACCGACATCGAGCTCGGGGCGTTCGTCTCGGTCGCGGGCGACGAGGCCGTACGCGAGGCCGGGCTGGCCGACGCCCGGATCCGCGAGCTGGGCCGGGCGGCGTTCGAGCGGCAGCCGCTGCTCGGGATCACCGTCTCGGTGAAGGACCTCATCCAGACCGGGGACCTGCCCACCGCCCGCGGGTCCCTCCTGGAGAACCGGCGGGCCCGGGCCGACGCGCCCTCGGTCGCACGGCTGCGGGCCGCCGGAGCCATCGTGGTCGGCAAGACCACGACGTCGGAGTACGGCTGGAGCGCCTCCACGGTGAGCCGGGTGGCCCCGCCCACCCGCAACCCGTGGGACCCCGAGCTCTGCGCCGGCGGCTCCAGCGGCGGCGCCGCGGCCGCGGTGGCGGCGGGCCTCGGCTCGGGGGCGCTCGGCACCGACGGCGCGGGCTCGATCCGTATCCCCGCGGCCTTCTGCGGTGTCGTCGGCTACAAGCCGTCGTTCGCCAAGGTGCCCTATGTGCCCGCGTGCGCCGACCGGCTCTCCCACCAGGGGCCGATCGCGCGGACCGTGCCGGACGTCATCGAGCTCGCCTCGGTGATCACCGGCAGCCACCCGGGCGACCCGGACTCGCTGATCGGCGCGGTCGAAGTGCCCGGCGAGCGGCGCTCGTTGCGCATCGGCTGGATCGAGTTCCCGGGCACCTCGCCGGAGATCCGCCGGGTCAGCGAGCAGGCGCTGCCCGCGCTCAGCGCGCAGGGCCACCGCGTCGAGCGCATCGAGGTGCCCTTCCGCGACCCGTATCCGGCCCTCGTCGACATCCTCGCCGCCAGCGACGCCGCCTCCACCTCGCCCGCCGACGAGGAGTGGTGCGACCCGGGCCGCCTCGCGATCGTCCGGCACGGGCGCACGCTCAGCGGCGCGACCGTGATGCGGGCCGAGGAGGTGCGCCTCGCGCTGCGCACCAGACTGCACGAGATCTTCGACCGGTACGACCTGCTCGCCATGGCCACCGTGCCCATCGAGCCGTTCGACCCCCACGCGATCGGCCCGCAGTGGGCCAGCCGTCCGGAGGACCTGCTCTGGCTGGCGTGGACACCTGCCACGTATCCCTTCAATATGACTGGCCAGCCGGCCGTTTCCCTCCCGGCCGGGCTCACCCGCGCCGGCCTCCCGGTGGGGCTCCAACTCGTGGGCCCGTTCGGGGCGGACGATCTGGTCCTGTCAGCCGCACGCCGCCTTGAGGCGGACCTCGGGCCCCTGCCGGCCGCACCGGACCGAGTAACCGAAAGGATCCTGTAAACCATGTTCTCCCGGTCGTGGTCCCGCCCCTTCTCCGAGTCGGGCGGTGTCGGACGCCCCGCGTTCGTCACCGAGTTCGGCCTCTGGACCGATGAACAGGCCGCCGCCGCCGAGCAGATCGAGGCGTCACTCGACGAGGTCGACCTCGTCCGCCTGGTCTTCGGCGACCCGCACGGTCTGGCCCGCTCCAAGACGCTCACCGTCGACGCCTTCCGCTCGGTCCTGCGCAACGGCATGGACTTCAGCTCGGGGCCCTTCATCTTCGACACCGGCCACGCGGCCGCGCTCGACTACCTCTCCGACCCGGGCGTCGGCGTCGACGAGATCGCCGGCGCGGGCAGCTTCGTCCTGGTGCCGGACCCGCTGACCTTCCAGCTGCTGCCGCACGAGGGGCCGCGCACCGCCTGGGTGCTCGGCGACGAGTACCTGCGCGACGGCTCCCCGCACCCGCTCTCCGCGCGCAACGTGCTGCGCCAGGTCATCGCCCGGTACGCGGCCCGCGACCTGACGCCGGTCCTCGGCCTGGAGGTCGAGTGGTACCTGACCAAGCGCCTGCCCGGTCCCCCCGGAAACGCGGGCAACGGCTTCGGCCTCCAGGGCGCCGCTCCCGAGGTCGAGGCGGTGAACTCGGGCTACCAGTTCAACCTGGACTCCAACTACGACTCGGTCGCCCACTTCACCAGCCCGCTCGCCCTCAAGCTGCTCGAACTCGGCCTGCCGCTGCGGTCGATCGAGCACGAGTCGGGCCCGGGCCAGATCGAGACGACCTTCAACCCGATGCACGCGCTGGACACCGCCGACGCGATGCTGCTGTTCCGCACCATGGTCAAGCAGACCGCGACACGGCAGGGCTACCACGCCACCTTCATGTCGCTGCCGCGCGTCGAGAGCTTCGACCCGAGCGGCTGGCACCTGCACCAGTCGGTGATGGACGCGAAGACCGGCCGCAACATCTTCGCGGCCACCGAAGGCGGCATCTCGGACCAGGGCAGGGCGTACATCGACGGCCTGCTGGCCCGCGCCCGCGACCTGTGTCTGCTCTCCGTGCCCACGGTCAACGGCTACCGCCGCCTCAGCTCGGAGTTCTCGCTCTCGCCGACCCGGATCGGCTGGAGCTACGAGGACCGCAGCGTGATGCTCCGCGTGGTCGGCGGCGGCGCCGCGACCCACATCGAGAACCGGACCGGCGAGCCCACCGCCAACCCGTACCTCGCCATCGCGGCCCAGCTCTCCGCGGGCTTCGACGGGCTCACCGCCACCCCGGGCGCGGCCCCGCGCCCGGCCGGCGGCGAGGACGCGTACGAGACCCTGCCGCAGTCCCTCGACGAGGCCCTGGAGGCCTTCCGGGCCGGTCAGGGCGCCGAGCTGCTCGGCAAGCCGCTGGCCGCCACCCTCGCCAAGCTCAAGGCCAGCGAGGTCTCCCGCTTCGAGGCCTGGCGCGCCCAGGAGCGGCCCGCCGAGGGTCAGGTCACCGAGTGGGAGCAGCGCGAATACTTCGAGGCCTACTGATGCCCCGTCCGAACCACCTGCCGACGAGCTCACCCTGGGGGTGCTGGCCCATATGATTCCCCGCTATACCCTGCCCGCGATGGCGGACATCTTCTCGGACCAGGAGCGTTACGCGACCTGGGTCCGGGTGGAGATCCTCGCCTCCGAGGCCCAGGTGCGCCTTGGCCGGGTGCCCGAGGACGCCGTCGAGGACATGCGGCGGGCCGCGGTCCCCACCCCCGAGCGGGTGCAGGAGATCGAGCGGGAGCGGGACCACGAAGTGCTCTCGTTCCTCGCCGCCTACTGCGAGGGCATCCCCGACGAGTCGGCCCGCTGGGTCCACCTCGGCATGACGAGTTACGACCTCGTCGACACCTCCCTCGGCCACAACCTGGCCCGCGCCACCGATCTGGTCCTCGCGGCCGGGGCGGAGCTGCGCAAGGTCCTGGTCGAGCGGGCCCTTGAGCACTGGGAGACCGTGATCGTCGGCCGCACCCACGGGGTGCACGCCGAGCCGACGTCGTTCGGCCACAAGCTGGCGCAGTTCGCCTTCTCCGTGGACCGCTCGCTCACCCGCCTCAAGGCGGCCCGCAAGGCCGTGGCGGTGGGCACCATCTCCGGCTCGGTCGGCACGTACGCGCTGATCGACCCCTCGGTGGAGGCGTACGTCTGCGAGGAGCTCGGGCTCGGTGTCGAGCCGGCGCCGAGCCAGGTCGTCGCCCGCGACCGGCACGCCCAGCTGCTCCAGGCGGTCGCCCTGCTCGGCGCGAGCATCGAGCAGATCGCCCTGGAGCTGCGGCTGCTGCAGCGCACCGAGGTCCGTGAGGTGGAGGAGCAGCGCACCTCCGCGTACCAGGGCTCCAGCGCCATGCCCCACAAGCGGAACCCGACCACCAGCGAGCGGCTGAACGGTCTGGCGCGGCTGCTGCGCGGTTACGCGGCCACCGCCCTGGAGAACGTGGCCCTGTGGCACGAGCGCGATCTGGCGCACCAGTCGGTGGAGCGGGTGATCCTGCCGGACGCTCTCGCGGTCGGCCACTTCCAAGCCACCATGGCGACCCGGCTCGTCCGTGACCTCAAGGTGTTCCCGGACCGGATGCGCGAGGGCATCGACCGCACCGACGGCCTGGTCTACAGCTCGGCGGTGCTCGCCGACCTGCTGGCGGACGGGGTGGAGCGGGAGAAGGCCTACCGCGGGGTCCAGGCCGCCGCGAACCGTACGATCGCCACCGGCGAGCACTTCGGGGACACGCTGCGCCAGGAGGGCATGGACATCGGCCAGCTGCGCCCGGAGCGTTTCCTCGTCAACCACGGCGTGATTCTCGATCGATTGGAGGAACTTCGTGACCTGGAAGATTGAGCGTGTGGAGGGTGCCGACCTGGACCTGGAGGAGGTCCTTGAGGTCTACCGCTCCTCCGGGCTCGGCGAGCGCCGTCCGATCGAGGACGTGACGCGGTTCGCCGCCATGGTGCGGAACGCCAATCTCGTGGTCGTGGCCCGCGCGGAGGGCAGGCTCATCGGCATCGCCCGCAGCATCTCCGACTTCAGCTACGCGACGTACCTCTCGGACATCGCGGTGAGTGGCGACTACCAGCGCTCGGGGATCGGCCGGGCGCTGATCGACGCCACGCAGAAGGAGGCCCCGCAGGCCAAGGTCATCCTGCTGTCGGCGCCGGCCGCGGTGGACTACTACCCGCACATCGGCTTCAACCAGCACAACTCCGCCTGGGTCCTCAACCCGTAGGAAAGCGGCGGCTGTTCACACGAAAGGCCCCCGCGGTCCGGCTCGTGAGTTTGTGGTTTC
>NZ_JBHWUR010000126.1:0-19936 GCF_042737755.1 Streptomyces sp. NPDC059994 | reverse complement strand
GGGCGGTGAGCGAAGCTCCCGCCCCCAAGGGGCGCGGGGAACCGCGCGACCAGCCCCCCGGGCCCGCAGAAAAACAGGGGGGCGAAGCCCCGGGAATCGAGCCTCACCCCCACCCGGCCGCCCGCCCAGGGCTCAAGGGAACGGGCGGGGGCAGGCCCGCCGCAGGCGCCGACCACCCGCACCGCAGAACACCGCACCGCACACCACCCCCCAAGGAGCCCCCGTGACCGACCACCACCCCGAGCGTGAGCCCGAGGCCGGCGACGGTGTCGGCGACGTGCCCCGGGACGGGGGCGAGCAGCGGATCACCCCCGGTGACGCCGCCGACGCCGCCCGCCTCGTCGCCTTCGGGCTCCAGCCCAAACTGCTCCCCGCCCGCGACGCGGAGTACGCGGAACTGCTCCGCCGCCACCGCGAGGACCCCGCGTTCGCCAGACTCGCGGACGCCGTCGCCGCGGGCCTCGGGCTCGTCGTCCTGGAGGTCTCGCCCCGCGCCGGCATGGCCGTGACGGCCGCCGAGGACTCCGTCTTCGCCGTCCGCATGGGCGACTACGCCCGCCGCGCCGCCACCGACGCCGCGGACCGCTTCCTGCACGGCCTCGCGCATCTCGCGGTCGCCGCGATGGCCTTCCCCCGCCCCGAGGACCTCGCCGACGACGGCTACATCGGGCGGATCACGGTCAACGGCGTCGACGCGTTCGTACGCCAGGCCTGCCGCCGCCTGGAGGAGCGCGCCGCCGAGCAGGGCGAGAACACCGACCCCGAGACCGGCGCCCCCGGCCTGGAGGCCGCCTGGCGCATCTACGCCCGGCGCAGCTCGACCGGCGCCACCAAGGACGCCCGCCGTCTCGCCGGATCCACCACCGGCATCGTGGCCAAGGCCGTCGCGTTCCTCACCGAGTCCGGCTTCCTCCAGCGGACCGGCGACGACGCTGGCGGCGCGTACCGCACCACCGCCCGCTACCAGCTCCAGGTCCGCGACATGGCCGGCACGGCCGCGCTCACCGAGCTCCTGGAGCTCGGGGTCGTCGCGGTGAGCGACGGCAGCGCGACCCTGCTGCCGCCCCCCGACGGCGACGACCTCGACCTCGCCGCCGACGCCGGGCTCCCGTTCCACGCCTGACCCCTGCAAAAGAACACCCCGCACCAGAACACCCCGCAAAAGAACACCCTCACCCCCGCCACATCTACGAGAGTCCGCCATGTACGAGCTGTCCCGGGTCCGCCTCTACTCCATCGGTCCCGCCGGTGCGCGTTACGCCGACACCGTGCTGGACCTGCGCGGCGTGGGCGCGCCCGTGCCCCACCCGGCGCCCGCCCAGGCGGAGTTCTTCGAGGACGAGCCGGTCGGCCCGCCGCGCCGCCCCGCCCCCGCCGGCGTGCTCTTCCTGGAGAACGGCGGCGGCAAGTCCGTCCTGCTCAAGCTGATCTTCTCGGTGATGCTGCCCGGCCACCGCAACACCCTCGGCGGCGCCAGCTCAGGCGTGCTGCGCAAGTTCCTGCTCGCCGACGACTGCGGCCACGTCGCCCTGGAGTGGCAGCACACCCTCACCGGCGAGCTGGTCGTGGTCGGCAAGGTGAGCGAGTGGCGCGGGCGGCAGGTCTCCAACGACCCGAGGAAGTTCGCCGAGGCCTGGTACTCGTTCCGGCCCGGCCCCGGCCTCAGCCTCGACTCGCTGCCGGTCGCCGAGTCCAGCGCGGTCCGCCCGGCCGCCGAGGGCGCCTCCGGCGCCCAGGGCAGGCGCCGCACCATGAAGGGCTTCCGCGACGCGGTCACCGAGGCGGGGAAGGCGTATCCGCACCTCGACGTGGTCTGGGAGGAGATCCACGACCGCTGGAACGAGCACCTGGGCGACCTCGGCCTGGACCCCGAACTCTTCCGCTACCAGCGCGAGATGAACGCCGACGAGGGCGAGGCGGCCGGTCTCTTCGCGGTCAAGAAGGACTCCGACTTCACCGACCTGCTGCTGCGCGCCGTCACCGACACCCGGGACACCGACGGCCTCGCGGACCTGGTCGGCGGCTTCGGCAACAAGCTGGGCCGCCGCGCCGAACTGATCGCGGAGCGCGACTTCACCGCGGGTTCGGTGGACCTGCTCAACCGGATCGTCGAGGCCGCCGAAGCCCGCTCCCGTGCGCGCGACATCCACGCCGGGGCCGAGCGCCGTACGCGTACGCTCGCGCGCAGGCTCTCCGCGCGCGCGGGCCAGGAGCGCGGGCGCGCCACCGACCTGGCGGGCCGGGTCACCGCCGCCGCGCACACCGTCACCGAGGCTGAGCAGGCGCGCGGCCGCAGCGCCCTGATCACCTCCGAACTCGCCTACCGCCACGCCTCGCTGGCGCTCGCCGTCGCCGAGAAGGCCGCCGCGGCCCAGCGCCGCGAGCTGGCCGACGCCCGGACGCTGCACTCCGCCTGGCAGGCCGCCGAGGCGGTGCTGCGGCACAGGGCCGCGGCCGACCGCTCCGCGCGCGTGGCCGTCGCGATCCGCGAGGCCGAGCGGGACGCCGCGCCCGCGCTCGCCGCCCGCGCCACCGCCGCCGCCGATCTCGTACGGGCGCTGCACACCGCCGCCGAGGACGGCGAGCGGGTCGCGGCAGAGGAGGAGGAGCGCTCCGCCGCGCTCCAGGAGGCGAGCGAGGCGGCCCACCGCGACGCCACGGCCGCCGCCACCGAGGCGCAGCGCGCCCGCAGCGAGGCCGGGCATCTGCGCCAGCGCCTGGCCGAGGTCGAGCAGGAGACCGCCGAGGCGGTGCGGGCGGGCTGGCTGGACGACAGCGCCCCGGACGCCGACCCGGCCAGGGCCGCGCTCGCCGCGAGCGACGCCGAGAAGACGGCGGTCGCCGCCTGGGACACGGCCCGCGAGAGCGCCCGCGCCACCGCCGACCGCGCCCGCGAGGCCGCCGCCGAGCAGGCCCGCGCCGAACTGGCCGCGGCCCGCGCCCAGGACGCGGCCGAGGCGGCCGGGAACGCGTACGACGCGGAGCGCCGCGCCGCCGAGTCGATCGCCGCCGACGAGCGCCTCGCGGAGCTCCTCGGCCTCCCGTCCGCCCCGGCGGCCGGGGTCCCGCTGCCGCGCAGCGCGACGATGTACGCGGCGGAGGCCGTCCACGCGGCGGTGCGCGGCACCCCCGCCGCGTTCGGGACGGACCGCGCGGACACCCCGCTGACCGCCGAGGAGCTGGACCGCCAGGCCGACGAGCTGCGTCAGCTCCTCGACCAGGGCATCGCCTCCGCCGAGCGGCACCTCTTCGAGCTGCGGACCGGCGCCGCCGACGACGCCCGTATCCTCGGCGCGCTCGGCGACGGCGGACTGCTGCCGCCGGGCCCCGACGTCCTCGCCACCGTCGAGTACCTGGGCGAGCACGGCATCCCTGCGCTGCCCGGCTGGCGCTACCTCGCCCAGGCCGTGGACCCCGCCGACCACGCCTCGGTGCTCGCGGCCCGGCCCGAGCTGGTCGACGGCGTGGTGATCACGGACCCCGCCTCACACGTCCGGGCCCGCGAGGTGCTGGCAGGCGCCGCGCTGCTGCCCCGGTCCGCGGTGGCCGTCGGCACCGCCGCCGCGCTGCTCGCGCCGGTGCCCCGGCGGGGCGAGACCGAGAGCGATGTCTTCCTCGTCCCGCCGAACCCGGCCATGCACGACGAGCACGCCGCCGACGAGGAGCGGCAGGCGCTGCGCACCCGCGCCGCCGCCCGCGACGAGGAGATCCGCGCCCTGGCCGCGCGCCTCGCGGGCGACCGGGGACTCGCCGCGCGGCTGGGCTCCTGGCGCGCCGACTGCCCGCCCGGGATGCTCGACGAGCTCGCCACGGCCGCGCGGGACGCGCGCGAAGCCGCCCGCGCCGCCGTCGAGGAGCTGACCGAGGCCCGTACGGAACGGGCGGAGGCCGACGAGGCCGCCGCCGAGGCGTCCCGGGTCCGCGACGAGCGCCAGGAGTCCGCCCAGCGCGCCCGCCGCGCCGCCGACGCGCTGGCCGGGCTCGCGTTCCGGCTGCGCGAGCGCGCGGGCTGGCAGAGCACCCTGCGCGAACTCGTGGACGAGGCCGCGGAGTCCGAGGCCCGCGCCCAGTCCCTCCTGGAGCGCGCCCGGGCCGCCGACGAGGACCGGCGCGCCACCCAGCGCGCCGCCGACGACGCCCACCGCACGGCCCGCGCGCTGCGCGCCGAGCGCGCCGAGATCGCGGGCGCGCCGGAGAACCTGCCGGAGCCGGACGCCGCCGCCCCCAAGGCCGCGCTGCCCGCCCTGCGCGAGGCCTACCGGGCCGCCTCGCAGCTGTACGAGAAGGTCGGCGTCGGCGCCGATCTGCGCGCCGAGCAGGCGCGTGCGGAGAGCGACGAGAGCGCCGCGCTCACCGAGCTGAACCGGCTCACCAACAAGGTCCGCACCCGCGCCGCCCAGCTCCTGGAGGGCACCGACGGCGCCGACGGCCCGTCCCGGCAGGCCGCCGCGGCCCGAGCCGAATCCCTCGTACAGCTCCTGGAGACCAGGGCGTCGGCGGCGAGCGAGCAGCTCGGGCGGCTGCGCGGCGAGGCCGAGCGGCTGGCCCCCGAGGACGGCGAGGCGCACACCGAGCTGCCCGAGGAGCAGGTGCCCGGCGACGCCGAGCAGGCGCAGGCCCTGCTGCGCACCGCCACCGCCGAACTGGCCGCCCGCACCGCCGAGCTGGAGACCTCCCGCGCCGCGCACGCCGAGCTCCTGGAGGCCCACCGGGCCGCCGAGGACGGGGCCGGAGGCTTCGACGAGACGGCCGCGCTCCTGCGCGACCTGCTCCGCGACCACCAGCAGGAGGAGGACGAGCAGACGCCCGAGCCGTTCCCCGGCGATCTGGCCGAGGCCCGGCAGTCGGCCGCCGAGGCCCGGCGTTCGCTGCGCGGCTGCGCGGGCGACCTGTCGGCCGCCGAGGCCGCCGTCCGGGAGGCCTCGGACATCCTGGTCCGGCACGCCAACGCGACCCGGTACGAGCAGGTGCGCACCCCCGCCCGCCAGCAGATCCGGGAGCTGCCCGCCGCCGCGCTGCCCGAGCACGCGGCGGCGTGGGCGGTGGCGTTCGCGCCCCGGCTGCGGGTCCTCACCGACGAGCTGGAGCAGCTGGAGCGCAACCGGGACTCGATCGTGGACCGGCTGCGCGGGCTCGTCGAGTCGGCGCTGACCACGCTGCGCTCGGCCCAGCGGCTCTCGCAGCTGCCGGAGGGGCTCGGTGAGTGGTCGGGGCAGGAGTTCCTGCGGATCCGCTTCGAGGAGCCCGACCAGGCGACGCTCACCGAGCGGCTCGGCGAGGTCATCGACGAGGCGACGCGCGCGGCCGTGAAGAAGAACTCCGACATGCGCCGGGACGGAATGTCCTTGCTGCTGCGGGGAGTTCAGGCGGCCCTGGAGCCGCGCGGCATCGCCGTGGAGATCCTCAAGCCGGACGCGGTGCTGCGCGCCGAGCGCGTCCCGGTCGGGCAGATGGGCGACGTGTTCTCCGGCGGGCAGCTGCTCACCGCCGCGATCGCGCTGTACTGCACGATGGCCGCGCTGCGCAGCAACGACCGGGGCCGCGACAAGCACCGCCA
Source organism: Streptomyces sp. NPDC059994 (assembly GCF_042737755.1). Lineage (NCBI taxonomy): Bacteria > Bacillati > Actinomycetota > Actinomycetes > Kitasatosporales > Streptomycetaceae > Streptomyces > Streptomyces sp. NPDC059994. The sequence goes on along the minus strand of NZ_JBHWUR010000126.1, from coordinate 14,379 downwards.
CGCGGGCACGCTGTTCCTGGACAACCCGATCGGCCGGGCCAACGCCACGTATCTGCTTGAGCTCCAGCGGGCCGTCTCCGACGCGCTCGGCGTCCAGCTCCTGTACACGACGGGCCTGTTCGACACGACGGCGCTCGCGGAGTTCCCGCTGGTCATCCGGTTGCGCAATGACGCGGACCTGCGGGCGGGGCTGAAGTACATCAGCGTCGAGGAGCATCTGCGGCCGGGCCTGCCGGTCGACCCTGACGGGTCGGTGCACGGGGAGATCACGGCAACCAGGATGTTCAAGAAGCCGGCGTAGACGCTCCGGGGATGCGTTGGCGGTCGCCGGCGGGCCGCCGGTGGCTGGTCGCGCAGTTCCCCGCGCTCCTTTCGGGGCGCGGGGAACTCACCGGCACCCTGCTCAGACGCGCGCGTCCGCCTTCATCATGTCCGCGCACTTCTCGCCGATCATCATCGTCGTGATGCACGGGTTGACGGTGACCAGCTCGGGCATCACCGAGCCGTCGGCGACGCGCAGTCCGCGGATGCCCTTGACGCGCAGACGGGCGTCGAGGGGTGCCATCGCGTCGTCGTCGGCGCCCATCTTCACCGTGCACGCCGGGTGGTAGACGGTGTTGTGCGTGGTGCGGATGTACTCGAACAGCTCGTCGTCGGTGCGGACGTCGGGCCCGGGTGCCAGCTCCGCGCCCGCCCAGTCCGCCAGCGCGGGCTGCGCGGCGATCTCCCGGGCGAGCCGCAGCCCGTACGTCATCACCCGCACATCGTGTTCATGGGTGAAGTAGCGCGGGTCGACCATCGGCTTGTCGCGGTAGTCGCGGGTGCGCAGCCGCACCGTGCCGCGCGACTTGGCGTGCGTGACGTTGGGCGTCAGACAGAACGCGTTCTCGCTGCTCGGGTAGCCGTGCCGGGCGGTGTTCATGTCGAACGGCACCGAGCCGTAGTGGAACATCAGGTCCGGCCGGTCCAGGCCCGGCTCCGTGTCCGCGAAGATCCCGATCTCCCACCACTGGTTGGAGCGGGTCGGCATCGGCCGCTTGGCGTCCCACATGATGACGCCCTCGGGGTGGTCCTGGAGGTTCTCGCCGACGCCGGGGGAGTGCACCAGCGCCTCGACGCCCACCTCGCGCAGATGGTCGGCGGGGCCGATCCCGGAGAGCATCAGCAGCTTCGGTGTGTCGATGGAGCCGCAGCTGACGACGACCTCGCGCCGCGCGGAGACGGTACGGGTGTGCACCAGGTCCGGGTCCAGGTACTCGACCCCGGTGCAGCGCCGGTCCTCGCCGATCACCAGCCGCTTGGCGCGGATCCCGGTCCGTACGGTCAGATTGGGCCGCTTGCCGATGATCGGATGCAGATACGCGACCGAGGACGACTGGCGGATGTTGTTCTCGTCCGAGTTGATCTGGAACCAGTTGGCGCCTCTGACGACCGTACGGCCGGTGTTGAAGGGCGTGGTGGGGATGCCCGACTGGGCGCACGCGTCGAGCAGCGCGCTGCCGCAGGGGTCCTCGCCCTTGATGGTGCGCAGCTTCACCGGGCCGCTGCGGCCGTGGTGCTCGCCGGGCGCGTCGTTGTTCTCCAGGCGCCGGTAGAGCGGGAAGACGTCCTCGGCGCCCCAGCCCGTACAGCCCTCGGCCGCCCAGCCGTCCAGGTCCTCGGCGGGCGCCCAGAAGGCTATGCAGGAGTTGTGCGAGGAGCAGCCGCCGAGCACCTTGGCGCGCGCGTGGCGCATCATGCTGTTGCCGCGCTCCTGCGGCTCGACCGGGTAGTCCCAGTCGTAGCCCGATTCGAGCAGCCCCATCCAGCGCTCCAGGCGCAGCACGTTGTCGTCGCCGACGTCCGAGGGGCCGGCCTCCAGGACGCACACGGTCACCGAAGGGTCCTCGCTGAGCCGGGCCGCGACAACGTTGCCCGCGGTGCCGCCGCCGACGACGACGTAGTCGAACTCGTCCGTGTGGCTACCGGTGTTGGCCTCGTTCATGATTCTCTCGCTCCTTGCTTCAGCCGGCGGCGGCGGCGGTGGTGCCGGTGGTGGCGGGGTCGGTGTCCTGCTTCTCGGCGGCGTGGTCCGCGAGGACGCCGGTGCGGTGGCGCTGGACGAACCAGTAGTAGGCGAAGCCGCCCACGGTGACGGCGCCGACGAACAGCACGCCGCCCCAGCGCAGGTACCAGTGGTACGGGGCCGCCGCGTTGTAGACGGCGGCGCGCGGCCACAGCAGGTTGACGGTCATGCCCAGGCCCCACAGCACCGCGACGATGTTGACGGGGAGGCCGAAGCGGCCGAGCGAGAAGCGCCCGGGCGCGGGCTGCCAGGTGCCGCGCAGCCTGCGGACCAGCATCGGCATCGTGACCAGCAGATACGCCAGGTAGATCATGATGATCGCGATGCTGGTGACGACCGAGAAGATCTGCGGCTGCTTGATGTTGACCAGCAGGATGCCGATGGCGACGATCCCGCAGACCACAGCGGGCGCGATCGGGGTCTGGAAGCGCGGGCTGATCTTGGCGAGCCGGCTGCCGCCCGGCAGGTTGTTGTCACGGGCCATCGCGAACATCAGCCGGATGCCCGCGGTGTGCACGGCGAGCTCGCACACCACGACCGCGATCACCACGCACCACAGCAGCGCCTGGCCCATGGTGTCGCCGAGGGTGCTCAGGACCACGTACTGGAGCCCGTCCACGGAGAGTTCGGGCGCGCTCAGGTCCGGCGTGGCGAGCAGCGCGCACAGCAGGATGAGGCCGCCGATGACGAACGAGGCGATCAGCGCCCGCAGGATCGCGCGCGGCGCGTTGCGGCTCGGGTCGACCGCCTCCTCGCCGAGCGAGGAGGCGGTGTCGAAGCCGTACATGACGTACGCGGAGGCGAGCGACGCGGTGAGGAACGCGCCGAAGTAGCCGAGCGACTGGCCGCCGCCGATGCCGTGGGTCTCCACGATGGCGCTGGGGCCGCGGGTGATGTGCGCGGCCAGCAGGACGACCAGGATCACCGCGGCGACCAGCTCGATGAAGACGCCGGCGGTGTTGATCCGGGCCATCAGCTTGACGCCGAACGCGTTGATCACGGTGGTGAAGAGGATCAGCCCGCAGGCCAGGACGACCGCGTTGGCCGCGGCGTCGTACTTCCCGCTGCCGTCGCCCACGAACTGGAACCACGACGAGATCTGAGGGAGCGTCAGCTGGAGTGCCAGGGCGACGGCGGCCAGCGACACCATGCTCGCAAGCGTCATCATCCAGCCGGCCAGCCAGCCCACGTGCGGACCGCCCAGGTTCTTGGCCCAGTTGTAGACCGATCCGGCCACCGGGTAGCGGGCGGCCAGCTCGCAGAAGCAGAGCGCCACCATCAACTGGCCGACGAAGACCAGGGGCCATGACCACCAGTAGGCCGGGCCGCCGAGGCTGACGCCGAAGTAGAACATCTGGAACGTGCCGGTCAGGATCGAGATGTAGCTGATCCCGGCGGCGAAGGTGTGGAAGTTGCCGAGGGTGCGCTTGAGCCCCGGCTTGTACCCGAGTTCGGCGAGCGCGGCGTCATCGGCGTCGGCGCTCGCCGGGGCTGGGGAGGGCGTGGGGGGCGGCGGAGTAGTGGCGGTCATCGGGGATCACTCCTCGTACAGGATCGCGCGGCGGGGAGGGCACGGGACGGCGTGCGGTCGGACCGGTGGATGCGGCGTTCGTTCAGTCGAACCAGCGCTGCGGGCGCGGCTCGGTGTTGCGCCAGATGTGCTTGGTCTCCTGGTACTCGGCGAGCCCGGCGAGACCGAGTTCGCGGCCCGTTCCCGACTGCTTCATCCCGCCCCACTCGGCCTGCGGGACGTACGGGTGGAAGTCGTTGATCCACACCGTGCCCGCGCGCAGCCGGCCCGCGACGCGGCGCGCGCGGGCCTCGTCGCGGGTCCACACCGCTCCGGCCAGGCCGTAGATCGTGCCGTTGGCGAGCTCCAGCGCCTCGTCCTCGTCGCGGAACCGCTCGACGGTCAGCACCGGACCGAACGACTCGTCCCGGACCACCGACATCGCGGCCGTGCACTCGTCGAGGATGGTCGGAAGGTAGTAATTGCCGCTCGCGAGCGCCGGGTCGTCCGGGCGGGCGCCGCCGCAGCGCAGCACCGCGCCCTCGGCGAGCCCGGCCGCCACGTACGCCTCGACCTTGGCGAGATGGCCCGCCGAGATCAGCGGGCCGGTGCGGGCCTGCTCGTCGAAGGGGCCGCCGAGCCTGATCAGCTGCGCCCGGCGCACCACTTCGTCGACGAAGCGGTCGTGCAGCGAGTCCTCGACCAGCAGGCGCGCGCCCGCCGAGCAGACCTGGCCGGAGTGCAGGAACACGGCGGTCAGGGCGTAGTCGACGGCCGTCTCGAAGTCGGCGTCGGCGAAGACGATGTTGGGGTTCTTGCCGCCGAGTTCCAGCGCGGTGCGCTTGACGGTGGCCGCAGCCGACGCCATCACGCGCCGCCCGGTGGCCAGTCCGCCGGTGAACGACACCAGGTCCACGCGCTCGTCCTCGACCAGCGGTGCCCCGGCGGCGGGGCCGGTGCCCAGGACGAGGTTGGCGACGCCGTCCGGCAGTCCGGCCTCGGTGAGCAGCCGCATCAGCATGATCGCGGTGTGCGGGGTCAGTTCGCTGGGCTTGAGGACGAAGGTGTTGCCCGCGCCGATGGCCGGCGCCACCTTCCACGCGGTCTGCAGCAGCGGGTAGTTCCACGGAGTGATCAGCGCGCAGACGCCGACCGGCTCGGTGACGGTACGGCTGTCCGTCACCGGGTTCCCGGTGTCGATGACCCGGCCGGGCTCCTGGGCCGCGACGAGGTGCCCGAAGTGGCGGAAGCAGTTGGCGATGTCCGCCATGTCGTACTCGGACTCGACCAGCCGCTTGCCGGTGTCCAGGGACTCGGCGCGGGCCAGCGCGGCCGCGTCACGCTCGATGAGGTCGGCGACGCGCAGCAGCAGCGCCGCCCGCTGGGCGGCGGGGGTCCCGGGCCAGGGGCCCCGGTCGAAGGCCTCGCGGGCGGCGGCCACCGCGGCCGCCGCGTCCTTGGGACCCGCCTCGTCGACCACGGCGACCTGCGAGCCGTCCGCCGGGCAGCGGATCTCGCGGGTCTTTCCGTCGACCGCGGCGCTCCATCGGCCGCCGATGAACAGTTCAGGCATGACGCTCCTTGACTTCCTCAGTTCCCCCGTCCGCCCGGCCGACGGCCGTGCAGCGGAGTCGGAGGCGCCGTGATCACGAGGCGCCCCGGGTCGCCGCTACCCAGGAATTCACACTTCAGGCCTGTGAGGATTCAGACAGGTCAGAACCCACTCGTGGAAGGCCCGGATGTGGTGTTCGCTGGGGACCAGCACCCCGCCGTGCCGGTACGCCCGTGAATCCATGGCGGGTTGGGTGCGTTCGCACGCCTCGAAGTCCTGCACGTTGACGCGGTGGAACAACTCCACGGACCGGGAGACGTCGGCACCGGACGCCACGACCTGCGGCGCGTACAGCCAGTCGCACTCGACGACCGTGCGGTCCACGGCCAGCGGGAACATCCGGTGGACGATCACGTGGTCGGGCACCAGGTTCACGAACACCTGCGGTTTCACGGTGATCGCGTAGTAGCGGCGGTCCTGCGCGTCCGCCAGACCCGCGAGGCGGCCGAAGCCCGCGCCGCCGTCCACGGTGAACCCCTCCGCGCCCCGCGCGAACTCGGCGCCGTGCCCCACGTAGTACTGCGCGGCGAACCCCTTGGCGAACTCCGGCAGTACATGGGTGAGTTCGGGGTGGATCGTCGCGCAGTGGTAGCACTCCATGAAGTTCTCGACGATCAGCTTCCAGTTGGCGCGCACGTCGTACGAGATCCGGCGGCCCAGGGCCAGTTCCGCGGCCCGGTAGCGCTCCACCGCCGCCGGGTCGCCCAGGCGCTCGGTGGCCGCGCCGACCACCGTGCCCTCGAACGACGGCGGCTCCTCGGCCAGGCACACCCACACGTAGCCGAGCCACTCGCGCAGCGCGACCCGCAGCAGCCCGCGCTCCTCGCGGTCCACGTCCGGCATCCGCGCCAGGTTGGGCGCGGCGACCAGTCGGCCGTCGAGGTCGTACGTCCAGGCGTGGTAGGGGCACTGCAGGGTGCGCCGGACCGTGCCGCTCTCCTCGGCGCACACCCGGGCGCCCCGGTGTCGGCAGACGTTGAGGAACGCCCGCAGCGCGCCCTCGCGCGTCCGCACCACCAGTACGTTCTCGCGGCCCACCTGGGCCGTGCGGAAGGCGCCGGGCCGATCGAGGTCGGCGGCGCGGACCGCGCAGAACCACAGCGCTTCGAAGATCCGCTCCTGCTCGCGGGCGAAGACCGCCGGATCGCAGTAGAACCGGCCGGGCAGGGTCTCCAGCAGGCTCGGCGTGCGCTCGGCGGCCCCGGCGGTCATCGCGCGCCTCCACGGGCGTCTGCGGAGGCGCCCGTGTCCGTGCCCGCGCCCGTGTCCGCTTCCGTGTCCGCTTGTGCGCCGAACCTGTGCGGGTCGAAGAGCTCGATGGGGTGGGCCGTCGTGCCGTCGAGCGCCAGATCGGCGAGGATCTCGCCGACCACCGGCACGAACTTGAAGCCGTGCCCCGAGAAGCCGCAGGCCACGGTGGTGGTCCCAGGGTGCGCCGGGTGCCGCGCGATCACGAAGTGCTCGTCCGGAGTGGTCGAGTACATGCAGGTCACGGCCCGCAGGAACGTTCCGGGCAGGGTGGGGGTCACCCGGCGCATGGCCGTCGCCATCTCCTCGACCTCGGCCGGGGCCACCGTACGGTCGATGGTGCCGGGCGTGCACGGGGCGCCGTTCTTGCGGAAGAACGCGACCTTGACGCCGCCTGCGGGCCCGTCGATGGCGGGGAATCCGTACACCTGGACCCCGTCCGCCTCCTCCCACACGAAGACCGGCTGGCGCTCCGGGAGAAACGGTTCGGTGCCGCCCTCGGGCGCGAACCAGTACATGACCTGCCGCTCGACGCGGACCGGCACACCGAGGTCCGCGAGCAGCCCGGGCGCCCAGGCACCCGGACAGATCACCAGATGGCCCGCCGTGTAGCAGTTCTCGGCCGTGTGGACGCGGACCCCGCGCCCGCCCGGCAGCTCCTCCCAGCGGGTCACCGGCTCCTCGAAGTGGAGCTCGGCGCCCGCCTTGGTGGCGAGCTGGAGGTGGGCCGCCACCGTGGTCTCCGGCCGCAGCAGCCCGGCCCGCGCCTCGTAGAGCGCCACCTCGTCGTCGAGCGGGTTCATGGCCGGGAAGCGGCGGCGGATCTCGCGGGCGTCCAGCATCTCGTGCGGCAGATCCCACTCCCGGGCCGAGCGCACCGCGCCCGCGACCGTACGGCAGTCGGGGCGCCCCACCATCATTCCGCCGCACAGCAGCGCTATCCCGCGCCCCGAATCCCGCTCGATCCGGTCGTACAGCTCGTACGCCCGCAGCAGCAGCGGCACGTACGCCGGGTCCTCGAAGTAGGACTGCCGGGTGATCCGCGAACCGCCGTGGCTGGAGCCGTGCGCGTGCACCGGGCCGAACCGCTCCAGGCCGAGGACGCGCACGCCGCGCGCGGCGAGATGCTGGGCGGCGGCCGAACCCATGCCGCCCAGGCCGAGAACGATCACGTCGTACGTCGGAGCCATGCTTCCTCCCGGAGGGGTCGGTGCCCGGCCGGGCCCGCCTCGTGACGCCGTTCACCGCAGGACGCAGTTCACCGCACGAGGTGAGCCATCCGCGGGTCGAACAGCGGCTCTTCGGCGACGGTCGCGGGGACCTTCTCGCCGAAGTACTCGACATGGACCGCCGTGCCCGGCGCCAGGACGGGCAGCCAGGCGTACGCGACGCACCGGCCGATCGTGTAGCCGTACGCGGCACTGGTGACATATCCGGCGGGCACGCCGTCGACCAGCACCGGCTCGCCGCCGAGGACCACCGCCGAACGGGAGTCCAGGGTCAGACAGGTGAGCCGGCGCTTCACGGCCGAGGGGTCGCCGAGCGCGGCGCGGCCGATGAACTCGCCCTTGCCGGGCCGGACCGCGAAGCCGAGCCCCGCCTCGTACGGGGTGTGTTCGGCCGTCATGTCGCGGCCCCAGGCGCGGTAGCCCTTCTCCAGGCGCAGCGACTCGAAGGCGCTGCGGCCCGCCGCCACCACATCGAGCCGCCGCCCCGCGTCCCAGAGCGTGTCCCACAGCCGCAGCCCGAGATCGGCGCTCGTGTACAGCTCCCAGCCCAGCTCGCCGACGTAGCTCAGCCGCAGCGCGGTGACCGGGACGTTGCCGATGACCGTCTCCTTCGCCCGGAAATAGCCGAACGCGGTGTGCGAGAAGTCGTCGCGGGTCAGGGGCTGCACCAGCTCACGGGCGAGCGGGCCCCAGACGCCGACGCAGCAGGTGCCGGAGGTGATGTCCTGGACGGTCACGGAGTCCGGCGCGTGCGCGAGCAGCCAGTCCAGGTCGGCGGGGGAGTTGGCGCCCACCTGGAAGCGGTCCGGGGCCAGGCGCGCCACGGTCAGATCGGACCGGATCCCGGCCGCCTCGTCGAGCAGCAGCGTGTACGTCACCGAACCCGGCTTCTTCTCCAGCTGGTTGGTCGTCATCCGCTGCAGGAACGCGAGGGCGCCGCGCCCGGTCACCTCCAGGCGCCGCAGCGGGGTCATGTCGTACAGCGCGACCCGCTCGCGCGTCGCCTTCGCCTCCGCCGCCGCGACCGGCGACCAGTACCGCGCCGACCAGGCGTCGCGCACGGGGATGTGCAGCACGTCCACCAGGGGCGCGTTCGTCTCGTACCAGTGCGGCCGCTCCCAGCCGCCGCCCTCCAGGAAGTACGCCCCCAGTTCGCGCTGGCGTACGTGGAAGGGGCTGGTCCGCAGCGGGCGCGGGCGCTCCGTCGGCTGGAGCGGATGGATGACGTCGTACACCTCGACGAAGCTCTGCGCCGCCCGCTCCTCGATGTACTCCGGCGTGAGCTGGACGTCCTCGAAGCGCCGGATGTCGCAGGCGTGCACGTCGAGTGAGGGGCGGCCGTCCGTCATCCACTCGGCGACCGCCCTGGCCACCCCCGCCGAGTGCGTCACCCACACCGCCTCGGCCAGCCAGAACCCGCGCAGCTCCCGGGACTCGCCGAGCAGCGGCATACCGTCGGGCGTGAAGGAGAAGACGCCGTTGAAGCCGTGCGCGACCGCACTGTGCGCGAGCTCGGGCAGCAGTTCCCCGGCGTCCGCCCAGCTCGGCGCGAAGTCCTCCGGGGTGAAGGCGAGCGAGGAGGGCATGACGGGTGCGTCGTCGTACGCCGGGACCGCGAACGGGTCCACCGGCAGCGGCCGATGGGCGTACGAGCCGATGCCGAGCCGTGCCCCGTCCCCGTCCGGGTGCGCACGGAAGTACAGGTCGCGGTCCTGGTGGCGCAGGATCGGCAGCGCGGCCGCCGCCCGCGCGGTGAGCCCGGCCAGCGGGGCGGTCGTCGCGTACTGGTGGGCGAGCGGCAGCAGTGGCACGGTCACCCCGGCCAGCCGTCCGATCACCGGGCCCCAGAACCCGGCAGCCGAGACCACAAGATCGGCCGGGAAGCGGCCCCGGTCGGTGACGACGGCGGTGACGCGGCCGTCCTCCCGCTCGATGGCCGTTACCCTGTGCCGCGCCAGGAACCGGGCGCCCCGGGCCTGGGCGCGTGCCTGCAGCGCCCGGGAGGCGAGCACCGCGTCGGCGAGCCCGTCGTCGGGGGTGTGGAAACCGCCGAGGATCCTCTCCGCGTCGAGCGGCGGCCACAGCGCCCTGCAACGGTGCGCGGTGAGCAGCTCGCCCCGCACGCCCCAGGCGGCCGCGACGCCCACCTTGCGGTGCAGATCGGCCCAGCGCTCCCGGGTGGTGGCGACCTCAAGCCCGCCGACCGCCCGGAAACAGGGCTCGCCGTCCACGCTCAGCCCGCGGAAGGTGTCCACCGTGTACGCCGCGAAGGCCGTCATCGTCCTGGAGGCATTGGTCTGGAAGACCAGACCGGGTGCGTGCGAACTGGATCCGCCCGGCGCGGGCAGCGGCCCCTGCTCCACGACGGTGACGTGCGACCAGCCCCGTGCGGTGAGCTCGTCGGCGAGCGAACAGCCCACGATCCCGGCGCCGATGACGACGACGCGCGCGTGGGCGGGGTCGGGTGCGGGGGCGGTGCGGATCTCGTGAGACACGGCCTCACCCTCCTGTTGCGCAGAGCACTACCGGTTGCGCGATGTGAGACATCCTGGGGACAGCCCAGGAGAGCGTCAAGAGGGTCGGACCGGTCGCCGAACGAGGGCTTCCCAGCCATGAATTCGCCTGGCGGGAACGGAATATGACCCATGGTCAGCCGGCGTGTTGCCCGGGATGCCCCATGCGACGCGAGAGGTCCCGAGCGGCCTCCATCACGCGCTCGGCGACCTCCGGGAGTGACTCCCGCGGCATCCGGTACGCCGGGCCGGAGACGCCGATCGCGCCGATGACCGAGCCGTCGTGGCCGCGCACCACCACCCCCAGGGCGTGGAGCCCGTCCTCCAGCTCCTCGGCCGTCTGCGCGTACCCCCGCTCGGCCACCCGCGCCAGCTCGGCGCGGAGCACGGCCGGATGCGTGACGGTGTGCGCGGTGAAGCGCGCGAGCCCTTGGCCGAGCAGTGCCTCGCGGCGCTCCTCGGGGAGGTGGGCGAGCAGCGCCTTGCCGCTCGCGGTCGCGTGCAGCGGGGTGCGCCGGCCCAGCCAGTTGAACGCCGTGACGGCCGCGGCCCCGCGCGCCTGCATGATGTTGACGGCCGCGTCGCCGTCGAGCACGGCGACGTTGGCGGTCTCGCCCGTGACGTCCGCGAGCGCGCGGCAGACCGGCACGCCCTCCTGCGAGATGTCGAGCCGCACGGCCGCGGCACCGGCCAGACGCAGCATCCCGGCGCCCAGGAAGTACTTGCCCCGCTCCTTCTCCTGGCCGACCAGACCCCGGTTCTCCAGCGCTCCGAGCAGCCGGAACGCGGTCGACTTGTGCACCCCCAACTCATCGGCGATCTCGGTGACTCCGGCCTCGCCGAGCCGGGCCAGCGCCTCAAGGACGCTGACCGCGCGGTCGACCGACCGCAGTGCCCCGGCGCCGCCCCGTCGTCTGCCCGTGGCCGCGTCCGGCTCCTGCACCTCACCCACCAGCACTCCTCCGGGCCGCTATGCCCGGGAGAGGCTGCCCGGCTCGCTCTGGCCTATTCGGCCGGTCCCCGAGCGGTCGGCCGTCCGGGCCGCGCCAGGCCGCACCCGGTGCCGCTCCCGGCGCAGCTGGCGCGCGGTGCTGCTCGGCACCGACACCACGCCGTTGCGCTGGTTCCACACCTGGCGGGTGACCCACACGTCCAGGACCGCCCAGGTCGCCACCACCGTGCTCGCCACGCTGCTGAGGACCATCGGAAAGGCCAGCCAGGAGCCCGCCACCGTGCACAGGAACGCGATCACCGCCTGGATCAGCGTGAACGCGACGATCAGCACCGAGCGCACCGCCGCGTTCCTGATCGGATCCGGCAGCCGCGGCCGGATCGCGGGCTCCTCGACCCACAGCGGCGGCAGTTCACCCGCGCCGAGGCCGCCGCTCTGCCCTCTGCCGTCATGCCTGCCGTCCGCGCGCGAGCCCTCCGATGCCACACGGTTCGCACTCATGCCTTCAGTGCCCATGGATACTCACTCCCCACCACCGGCGCATCGATGCCTCCCGATGCGCACGGGTCCGTACATCCCCGTCACAACCCCCGTACAGAAGGACGAACGGAACTCCCCGAAGATTCCCAGGATTTGCCTGGAAGGCAGAATTCCAGCCAACCGGTCCGGTACGGGAACCACTGGCCCTACGGGTGTCCTCGGCCACACTCGGGAGATGATCTCCCGTAATACCAGGACAACCCACGATCAACTCCGGTGAGGGCGGCCGAAAATCGTCCGGACGTGCCTTCGAGTTGTCTGTGTGGCAGTAGTAGGCTCGCGCCGTTTGTTGACGGTTGATCTGGGGGAGGCCATGCGCTTTCGCGGGAAGTCCATCCGCAGGAAGATCGTGGCGTTGCTGCTGGTGCCGCTCGTCTCCCTCACCGCTCTCTGGGGATTCACGACCTACATCACCGGCCGCGAGGCCAACGAGCTCCTGAACGTCACGTACATCGTGGACAACGTCGGCTCGCCGATGGAGGACACGGTTCAGGTCATCCAGGAGGAGCGCCGGCAGACGCTCGTCTACCTGGCCGACCAGCGGGCCTCCGCCGCGCTCGCCGCGCTGCAGAGCCGCCGCCAGGACACCGACCGCGCGGTGGCGAAGATCCGTTCCGCCGCCAATGACTCCCAGGTGCGCGACGATCTGCGCCCGGCGGCCAGGGCGCGGCTGAAGACCGTCCTCCAGGAGTTCGACGGCATCGGCGATCTGCGCCGGCAGGTCGACCGGCGCAGCGTCAACCGCACCCAGGCGCTGGAGGCGTACAACGGGGTCATCGATCCCTGCTACACGTTCCTGACCAATCTCCACGCGCTGGAGAACGTCGACATGGACAAGCAGGGCCGCGCGGTCGTGGGCCTCGCCCGGGCGCGCGAGATGCTGGCGCGCGAGGACGCCCTGGTCGCCTCCTCGCTGGTCGCGCCGCAGTTCACCTGGAACGAACTGCGCGAGGTGGTCAACCTGGTGGCCAACCGCACGCTCCTGTACGAGATAAGCCTGGAGAACCTGCCCGGCGGCGAGCGCGAGATCTTCGAGCGGTTCTGGGCCGCCGCCGGATCCGAGTCGCTGCGCGCCGCCGAGCAGAACATCATCACCGCGGGCCCCACCAAGAAGCCGCGCGTCGACCTGGCCCGCTGGCAGCAGACCGCGACCCCGCTGCTCTCGCGTCTCTCGCAGTCCGTCTCCGACGCCGACGACCGCTACCGCGACCGCGTCCACCCGGTCGCCTTCAACGTCCTCATCAAGGCCGGTGTCGCGGGCGTCCTGGGCTTCCTCGCCCTGGTCTTCTCGCTCTTCCTCTCCGTCCGCATCGGCCGCGAGCTGATCCGCGACCTCACCCGGCTCCGCAAGGAGGCGCACGAGGTGTCCGGCGTGCGCCTGCCCAGCGTGATGCGCCGCCTCGCCGCCGGCGAACACGTCGACGTCGAGACCGAGGCGCCGCGCCTGGACTACGAGAAGGACGAGGTCGGCCAGGTCGGCCAGGCCCTCAACACCCTTCAGCGCGCCGCCGTCGAGGCCGCCGTCAAACAGGCCGACGTGCGGCGCGGGGTGGCCGAGGTCTTCGTCAACCTGGCCCGCCGCAACCAGGTCCTCCTCCACCGCCAGCTCACGCTCCTCGACACCATGGAGCGCCGCACCGAGGACACCGACGAGCTCGCCGACCTCTTCCGGCTCGACCACCTCACCACCCGTATGCGCCGTCACGCCGAGGGCCTGGTGATCCTCTCCGGCGCCGCCCCGTCCCGCCAGTGGCGCAAGCCCGTCCAGCTGATGGACGTCGTCCGGGCGGCCGTGGCAGAGGTCGAGGACTACGAGCGCATCGAGGTCCGCAGGCTGCCCCGGCTCGGCGTGGGCGGCCCGGCCGTCGCGGACCTCACCCACCTGGTGGCCGAACTCCTGGAGAACGCCACGGTGTTCTCGCCCCCGCACACCGCCGTCCAGGTGCACGGCGAGCGGGTGGCCAACGGCTTCACCCTGGAGATCCACGACCGGGGCCTGGGCATGACGCCCGAAGCGCTCCTCGACGCCAACCTGCGCCTCGCCGAGACCCCCGAGTTCGAGCTCTCCGACACCGACCGGCTCGGCCTGTTCGTGGTCAGCCGGCTCGCCCAGCGGCAGAACGTCCGCGTCTCGCTCCAGCCCTCCCCGTACGGCGGCACCACGGCCGTCGTGTTCATCCCGGCGGCCCTGCTCACCGACGCGCCGGAAACCAACGGCACCGGCTTCCGCCTCGACCGCAAGGCGGCCCACGGCGACGTGGCCGGGCGCCGCGAGCGCGACGGGGGACCCCGCGCGCTCTCCCCGCTCCCGGTGGGCATCCCCGATCGCGCCGTGCTCGACGGGCCGGTCGAACTGGAGGCCCCCGTGGATCCGTTGGAGCTGGACGCCCCGCACGTCCTGGGCGCCGGTGAGCGGGACGACGCCCGCACCGGCTTCCCCGGCGCGCCCCGCGGGGTCCCGGCCGAGCACCGGCAGCACGAGCAGGCGGCCGACGAAGGCGCCGGAGCCCCGGCCCAGCCGTTCGGCCCCGTACCGCTGCCGCGCCGCCGCCCGCCCGCGCCGACGCTGGTCAGCGACCACGGGCGCCGGGTCGACGACCAGCCGGGCCGCGACCACCCGTCGCCCGCGGCGGAGCCGGTCCGTCCGGCCGGGCCGACCCCGGAGCGGCGGCGGGCCGACGCGCTGCGCGCCGGCGGGCTCGTCCCGGCC
>NZ_JBHWUR010000125.1:0-20511 GCF_042737755.1 Streptomyces sp. NPDC059994 | reverse complement strand
CCTGAAGACAGGCACCTCCAGCCGCTCCGGCGTTTGCGGACTGGAGTGCAGTGCCCCCCCAGGGGCGCGGGGAACTGCGCGACCAGCCCGCCCCTAAAGACAGGCACCTTCAGCCGCTCCGGCGTTTGCGGACTGGAGTGCAGTGCCCCCCCAGGGGCGCGGGGAACTGCGCGACCAGCCACACACAGCCCGCAGATGAACGAGGTCCGGGGCGGAGCCCCGAAGCGGGGGCGGGGGCGCAGCCCCGTAGCGGGGTGCAGGGGCCGCAGGCCCCGCCGCCAGGGGTCCGGGGGCGGAGCCCCCGGGAGACACCTCCGCCCCCTCCCGCCCCCGGAGGGTTTGGGGAAGGGGCGGGGTGGGGCGGGGCGGCTACGGTCAGCTCAGGGCGCCGTTGGGGAGCTCCACCTTCGCTCCCAGTTCCACCAACTTCTCCATGAAGTTCTCGTAACCGCGGTTGATCAGGTCGATGCCGTGCACCCGGGACGTCCCCTGGGCGGCCAGCGCGGCGATCAGGTACGAGAAACCGCCCCGCAGGTCCGGGATCACCAGATCGGCGCCCTGGAGCTTCGTGGGGCCGCTCACGACCGCGGAGTGCAGGAAGTTGCGCTGGCCGAAGCGGCAGTCCGAGCCGCCCAGGCACTCGCGGTACAGCTGGATGTGCGCGCCCATCTGGTTGAGCGCCGACGTGAAGCCGAGCCGCGACTCGTAGACCGTCTCGTGGACGATGGACAGGCCCGTGGCCTGCGTGAGCGCCACGACCAGCGGCTGCTGCCAGTCCGTCTGGAAGCCGGGGTGCACGTCCGTCTCAAGGGCGATGGACTTGAGCGAGCCGCCGGGGTGCCAGAAGCGGATGCCCTCGTCGTCGATCTCGAAGGCCCCGCCGACCTTCCGGTACGTGTTCAGGAAGGTCATCATCGACCGCTGCTGGGCGCCGCGGACGTAGATGTTGCCCTCGGTCGCCAGCGCGGCGGACGCCCAGGAGGCGGCCTCCAGCCGGTCCGAGAGGGCGCGGTGCGTGTAGCCGCCGAGCTTGTCGACACCGGTGATCCGGATCGTCCGGTCGGTGTCCATGGCGATGATCGCGCCCATCTTCTGCAGTACGCAGATGAGGTCCTCGATCTCGGGCTCCACGGCGGCGTTGGAGAGCTCGGTCACACCCTCGGCCAGCACGGCCGTCAGCAGGACCTGCTCGGTCGCGCCCACCGACGGGTACGGCAGCCGGATCTTGGTGCCGCGCAGCCGCTGCGGGGCCTCCAGGTACTGGCCGTCGTCGCGCTTCTCGATGGTCGCGCCGAACTGCCGCAGCACCTCGAAGTGGAAGTCGATCGGCCGGCCGCCGATGTCGCAGCCGCCCAGGCCCGGGATGAAGGCGTGGCCGAGGCGGTGCAGCAGCGGGCCGCAGAGCAGGATCGGGATGCGCGACGAACCCGCGTGCGCGTCGATGTCGGTGACGTTCGCGCTTTCGACGTGCGACGGGTCGAGGATCAGCTCGCCCGGCTCGTCGCCGGGGCGGACCGTGACGCCGTGCAGCTGCAGCAGGCCGCGTACGACGCGTACGTCGCGGATGTCGGGCACATTGCGCAGCCGGCTCGGACCGCTGCCGAGCAGGGCGGCGACCATCGCCTTCGGCACGAGGTTCTTCGCGCCGCGGACGCGGATCTCGCCCTCCAGCGGGGTGCCGCCGTGGACAAGCAGTACATCGTCTGTGCCGGTCATGAATCTCGCGTTCCGGAATCGTCGGACAGGGGGCCAGAGAAAAGGGTAAGGGGCTTCTACCCATGTCCTGTAAGGCCAAGGGGGGTTCGCAACCGTAATGGATTCGCCACAACACGCTCCGCTGAGATGAGTTCGGCGGAGGGTCACCACGGGAGCGGCCGTCCGGGCGCAGACTGTGCACACCGCAGGACGGTGGCCGAAAAGCCCGTGCGCCCCATTGCTGCCGTGCGCTCCCCCCAGGAGGCGAAGATGCGGGATCATGTCCGCATGACCGAGGTGTCCTCGCTCACAGGGCGGCTGCTCGTCGCCACCCCCGCCCTCGCGGATCCGAACTTCGACCGCGCGGTGGTGCTGCTCCTCGACCACGACGAGGAGGGCTCGCTCGGTGTGGTCCTCAACCGTCCGACCCCGGTGGGCGTCGGCGACATCCTGGAGCCGTGGGCGTCCCTGGCCGGTGAGCCCGGAGTGGTCTTCCAGGGCGGCCCGGTCTCCCTGGACTCCGCGCTGGGCGTCGCCGTGATCCCCGGTGACGAGGGTCCGCTGGGCTGGCGCCGGGTGTACGGGGCGATCGGCCTGGTCGACCTGGAGGCGCCGCCGGAGCTGCTCGCCGCCGCCCTCGGCTCGCTGCGGATCTTCGCCGGGTACTCGGGCTGGGGGCCGGGCCAGCTGGAGGCCGAGCTGACCGACGGGGCCTGGTACGTGGTGGAGTCCGAGCCGGGCGACGTCTCGTCCCCGGAGCCGGAGTCCCTGTGGCGGGCGGTGCTGCGCCGCCAGCGCAGCGAACTGGCGATGGTGGCGACGTACCCGGACGACCCTTCGCTGAACTGATGCCGCCGCGCTTCAGTACGCTAGGAACTTATGAGCACTCTTGAGCCCGAGCGCGGGGCAGGTACGGGGACCCTCGTAGAGCCGACGCCGCAGGTGTCGAACGGCGACGGCGACCACGAGCGCTTCGCCCACTACGTCCAGAAGGACAAGATCATGGCGAGCGCGCTCGACGGGACCCCCGTCGTCGCCCTCTGCGGCAAGGTCTGGGTGCCGGGCCGCGACCCGAAGAAGTACCCGGTCTGCCCGATGTGCAAGGAGATCTACGAGTCCATGGGCGCGGGCGGCGACAAGGACAAGGGCAAGGGCGGCAAGGACAAGAAGTAGGTCTGCGCTCCTTTTCGGCCCGGAGTTCGTCTGCGGGCCGGTGGGGGCTGGTCGCTCCCCCAGGTTCTCGGCTCCGCTCGAACAGGGGGGACCCCCATCGCGGCGGAGCCGCATATGTCACGGCCCCGCGTCCTTGGCGGTATGCACGGCTCTCGGGGTGCACCCGGGGGCCTTCTGCATACCGTCTACGGTGTGGCGTCATGGCCATGACTTCCGCAGACCTGATCCCGGCCCCTGCCTCCGTCACCACCTCCCGGCCCGGCACCTTCGTCCTCGGCCCCGACACCGCGCTCGCCGCCGGCCCCGGCACCGAAGGGGTGGCGCGCGGGCTGCGCTCCACCGTGGGCACCGCCCTCGGGCGCGCGCTCCCGCCGGGGGAGGCGGGCGCCCCGGGCATCGTCACCCTCCGTGTCGACCCCGCCCTCGCCCCCGAGGCGTACCGGCTCACGGTCGACGCACGCGTCGAGATCGTCGGCGGCAGCGCGGCCGGGGTGTTCTGGGGCGCGCAGACACTGCGTCAACTGCTCGGCCCCGACGCGTACCGCAAGGCGTGCGCGGACCCGGGCGCCCGGTACGGCATCCCGTGGCAAGTGATCGAGGACGCGCCCCGGTTCGCCTGGCGCGGTCTGATGCTGGATGTTTCACGCCACTTCATGCCCAAGGACGGGGTGCTGCGCTACCTCGACCTGCTCGCCGCGCACAAGCTCAACGTCTTCCACTTCCACCTCACCGACGACCAGGGCTGGCGCATCGAGATCAAGCGCTTCCCGAGGCTGACGGAGGTCGGCGCCTGGCGCGCGCGGACCAAGTACGGCCACCGCGCCTCGGAGTTGTGGGACGAGATGCCGCACGGCGGCTTCTACACCCAGGACGACATCCGCGAGATCGTCGCGTACGCCGCCGAGCGGCATATCTCCGTGGTTCCGGAAATCGACATCCCGGGCCACTCGCAGGCGGCCATCGCCGCGTACCCGGAACTGGGCAACACCGACGTCATCGACACGACCCGCCTCTCCGTCTGGGACACCTGGGGCGTCAATCCGAACGTACTCGCCCCCACTGACAACACCCTCCGCTTCTACGAGGGAGTCCTGGAGGAGGTGCTCGGCCTCTTCCCCGCCGCGACTTCGCCGTTCGTCCACATCGGCGGCGACGAGTGCCCCAAGGACCAGTGGAAGGCGTCGCCCGCCGCCCGGGCCCGTATCAAGGAGCTCGGCCTCGCGGGCGAGGACGGGCTCCAGTCCTGGTTCGTCCGCCACTTCGACCGCTGGCTGACCGACCGGGGCCGCCGCCTCATCGGCTGGGACGAGATCCTGGAGGGCGGGCTGGCGCCCGGCGCGGCCGTCTCCTCCTGGCGCGGCTACGCGGGCGGCATCGAGGCCGCGCGGGCGGGCCACGACGTCGTCATGTGCCCCGAGCAGCAGGTCTACTTGGACCACCGGCAGGCGGCCGGGCCCGACGAGCCGATGCCCATCGGATACGTACGGACCCTGGAGGACGTCTACCGCTTCGAGCCCGTGCCGCCCGAGCTGACCGAGGCCGAGGCGCGGCACGTGCTCGGCACTCAGGCCAATGTCTGGACCGAGGTGATGCAGGACCAGGCACGCGTGGACTACCAGGTGTTCCCCCGGCTCGCGGCGTTCGCGGAGGTGGCGTGGTCGGCGCTGCCCGCCCCCGGCGCACGCGATTTCGCCGGATTCGAGCGGCGAATGCGGTCGCACTACGCCCGACTTGACGCCCTCGGCGTCGCCTACCGGCCCCCCGGCGGCCCGTTGCCCTGGCAAAAACGCCCCGCCCCCGAAAAGATGGAAGGCAGTCTCGGACGCCCGATCGACGGGTCGCCCCCAAACGTGTGAGCCGGGGCGCAAGACGGGGTCGGGCAGCCCGGGAGCCTGGGACCGTGACCGGTGACTGTTCCGCACTGTCCTGCACTGTTCCGCACGGATAAGTCGCACAACAGCCGTGAATCCGGACCATTCCCCTGGTCGGGGACGGATCTGTCCTTCGCGGACCCTCGCGTCGGGCGGCTCGGAAGATGTGCCAGAGTTGCCACCTCCGGGCTGTGAGCACGTACGGTACGGCCACGCACAGGCACACACAGTCGGGACAGTCGGGACGGCCGGGACACCGGGAAGGGGCAGCTGGGTTGACCACGCACGCACCGCAGGCTGCGCAGTCGGTGACACTGCCGGCCTCGCTCGACGAGGCCGTGGCGGCGCTCGCCGCCATGCCCGCCGCCGTGCCCGTCGCGGGCGGCACCGATCTGATGGCGGCGGTGAACCGGGGCCTGCTGCGCCCCGCGGGCCTCGTCGGCCTCGGCCGCATCAACGACATCCGCGGCTGGCAGTACCAGGACGGCCACGCGCTCCTCGGCGCGGGGCTCACGCACGCGCGGATGGGGCGCCCGGACTTCGCGGCGCTCATCCCGGCGCTCGCGGCGGCCGCGCGCGCCGCCGGCCCCCCGCAGATCCGCAACGCGGGCACCCTCGGCGGCAACATCGCGTCGGCGGCGCCCACCGGCGACGCGCTGCCCGTACTCGCCGCGCTCGAAGCCACCCTGGTCATCGCCGGTCCCGAGGGTGCCCGCCGGGAGATCCCGGTCTCGCACCTGCTGGCCGGGCGCGAGATGCTCGCCCCCGCCGAACTCATCGGCCACGTCCGCGTGCCGCTGCTGCACGCCCCCCAGGTCTTCCTCAAGGCGACCGGCCGCACCGGCCCCGGCCGCGCCACCGCCTCGATCGCCGTCGTCCTGGACCCGGCCCGGCGCGGGGTGCGCTGCGCGGTGGGCGCGATCGCGCCGATGCCGCTGCGGCCCCTGGAGGCCGAGCGCTGGATCGCCTCCCTGATCGACTGGGACGGCGGGCGGGCGGCGCTGGCCCCGGAGGCGCTCAACGCCTTCGGCGAGTACGTGGCCGCCGCCTGCATCCCGGACCCGGTACCGGCGGCCGACGGCACGGAGCCCCCCGCGCTGTCTCCCGCCGTACTGCACCTGCGGCGCACGGTCGCCGCGCTGGCCCGACGAGCACTGGGGAGGGCGCTGTCGTGAGCGACAACCACGGCAACCACGCCGACGAAGGAGCGCGAGGGACGGGCGGCTGGCAGCCGGTCCCGCAGGGCGGCGAGTACGACGACGGCGCGACCGCCTTCGTCCAGCTGCCCGCGGACCTGGACGCGCTGCTCGGCGGCGACCCGCTGGCCGCGCCGGGCCACGGCTATGTGCCGCCGATGATCGTGCCGTTGACGCCCGCCGCCGCGACCGACCCGGCCGCGACCGGCGCCTGGACGATCCCGGCGCCGCCCGAGCCGGACCGGGGCGGGAGCCAGGTGCGGTCGGTGCAGTGGCCCGACGCGTCGGCCGTGCCCGCGCCCCCGCAGCCGGCCCCGCTGGGTGACCGGCTCCAGGACCGGCACGCCACCGGCCAGTGGAACTTCCCCGACGACGCCTCGCTGACCGGCCAGTGGACGATCCCGGTCGCCGAGGGCGAACTGCCGGATGAATCAGGCGAATTCAGTACATCCTCGCTCATTGAGCAGTGGGGTACGACGCCTCCGGCGACCCTGCCCGGCGGCGCGTCCGCGCCCTGGGCGACGGAGCAGCCGCAGCCCGAGCCCGACCATGCCGTGGAGGCGGAGGCCGCCGACGCGCGCGTGGCGGACTTCGCCGAGCAGGCGCACCAGGCCCACCAGGCGCGTCGGGCGGCCGCGGAAGCCCACCACCAGGCGTCCCTGGACCTCTCCGCGCCCGCCGAGTCCGCCGCCCCCGCGGACGTCTCCGCGCCCGTGGACTTCCCGGCCCCCGCGCCCGTACGCCCGGAACCCGTCCTGTCCTGGAACCCGCCCGGCCCCGGGGCGACCCTGCCGGGCGGCGCGCCCGCGCCCTGGTCGGCCGCGCTGGCGACGGACGTACGGGAGGAGCCGCGCGAGGACGTAAGGGCCGAGGCGGAGACGCCGGACGCGACCGGCGAGGACGCGACCGGCGAGGACACGCCGGGTGCGGACCCGGCCGGCGCCCCCGCGCCCGCCGCCGAGCCGCTGCCCGAGCCCGTCCACGCGCCGCAGGCCCAGGCCCAGCCGCTCCCGGAGCCGGAGCCCGAGCCCGAGCCCGAGCCCGCACCGGAACCCGTACGGGAAGCGGCACCGGACCCCGCCCCCGAGCCCGTAGGCATCCCCCTCCCGGCCCCCGAGCCGGAGCCGGTTCTGCCGCCCGCCGCCGACCTGGAGCACCCCCGTGCCTCCTACGTCCTGCGCGTCAACGGCACCGACCGGCCCGTCACCGAGGCGTGGGTCGGCGAGTCCCTGCTCTATGTGCTGCGCGAGCGGCTCGGCCTCGCCGGGGCCAAGGACGGCTGCTCGCAGGGCGAGTGCGGCGCCTGCAACGTGCAGGTCGACGGCCGTCTGGTCGCCTCCTGCCTGGTGCCCGCGGCCACCGCCGCCGGCTCCGAGGTGCGTACGGTCGAGGGCCTCGCCGTCGACGGCGAACCCTCCGACGTGCAGCGCGCGCTCGCCGAGTGCGGGGCCGTGCAGTGCGGCTTCTGCATCCCGGGCATGGCCATGACCGTCCACGACCTGCTCGAAGGCAACCACGCCCCGACCGAGCTGGAGGCCCGGCAGGCGCTCTGCGGCAACCTCTGCCGCTGCTCCGGCTACCGGGGCGTGCTCGACGCCGTACGTGAGGTGGTGGCCGGGCGCGAGGCGCAGTCGGCCGCCGCGAGCGAGGCGGCGGGGCAGATGTCCGGGCACCCGGTCGCGCGCCCGGCCGGAATCCCGGCCGGGAACACCGAAGAAGCCCGCATTCCGCATCAGGCGGGGCCCGGCGCGGGCGGCGTCCAGCCCCCGCACACCCACGACGGAGGCATGGCGTGAGCAACGACGCAGCCACCGCGACGACCGCGGTGGTCGACGGGACGGGCACCGGCCCGGAGCAGCCGCCCGTGCCCGGCCACGGGCTCGGCGCCTCGCTCCGCCCCGCCGACGCGCGCGCCAAGACCGAGGGCACCTTCCCGTACGCCTCCGACCTGTGGGCCGAGGGCCTGCTGTGGGCGGCCGTGCTGCGCTCGCCGCACGCCTCGGCCCGTATCGTCGCGATCGACACCTCGGCCGCGGTCGACATGCCGGGCGTACGGGCCGTGGTGACCCACGCCGACGTGCCCGGCGACGCCGCGCACGGCCGGGGCATCGCGGACCGCCCGGTCTTCGCCGCGGACGTCGTACGCCACCACGGTGAGCCGATCGCGGCGGTGGCCGCCGACCACCCCGACACGGCCCGCCTCGCGGCGGCCGCGATCGCGGTCGAGTACGAGTTGCTCGAACCGGTCACCGACCCCGAGAAGGCGTTCACCGCCGAACCCCTGCACCCCGACGGCAACTTGATCCGCCACATCCCGCTCCAGTACGGCGACCCGGACGTCACCGGCGAGGTCGTGGTGGAGGGCCTGTACCGGATCGGCCGCCAGGACCCGGCGCCGATCGGCGCCGAGGCGGGGCTCGCGGTGCCGCGCCCCGACGGCGGCGTGGAGATCTACACCGCGTCCACCGACCCGCACGCCGACCGCGACCTCGCGGCGGCGTGCTTCGGCCTGGACCCCGAGCGCGTGAAGGTGGTCGTCACCGGCGTCCCCGGCGCCACCGGCGACCGCGAGGACTCCGGCTTCCAGCTCGCGCTCGGTCTGCTCGCGCTGCGGACCGGCTGCCCGGTGAAGCTGACGGCGACCCGCGAGGAGTCGTTCCTGGGCCACGCCCACCGCCACCCGACGCTGCTGCGCTACCGCCACCACGCGGACGCGGAGGGCCGTCTGGTGAAGGTGGAGGCACAGATCCTGCTGGACGCGGGCGCGTACGCGGAGGCCTCGTCCGAGTCGCTGGCAGCCGCGGTGGCCTTCGCCTGCGGCCCGTACGTGGTCCCGCACGCCTTCGTCGAGGGCTGGGCGGTCCGGACGAACAACCCGCCCTCCGGCCACGTCCGGGGCGAGGGCGCGATGCAGGTGTGCGCGGCCTACGAGGGCCAGATGGACAAACTGGCGGCCAAACTGGGCCTGGACCCGGCGGAGCTGCGCCTGCGCAACGTACTGGCGACGGGCGACCTGCTCCCCACCGGCCAGACGGTGACGTGCCCGGCCCCCGTGGCCGAACTCCTCACGTCCGTACGGGACTTCCCCCTCCCGACCCTCCCCAAGGACGACCCCGAGGACGACTGGCTGCTGCCGGGCGGCCCCGAGGGCGCGGGCGAGCCGGGCGCGGTGCGCCGGGGCGTCGGCTACGCGCTCGGCATGGTGCACATGCTGGGCGCCGAGGGCACGGACGAGGTGTCGACGGCCACGGTCAAGGTGCAGGACGGCGTGGCCACGGTGATCTGCGCCGCGGTGGACACGGGCCAGGGCTTCACCACCCTCGCCCGCCAGATCGTCCAGGAGACGCTGGGCATCGAGGAGGTCCACGTGGCCCCCGTCGACACGGACCAGCCCCCCGCGGGCCCGGCGTCGCACGGCCGCCACACGTGGGTGTCGGGCGGAGCGGTGGAACGAGCGGCGAAAATGGTCCGCACGCAACTCCTCCAGCCCCTGGCGCACAAGTTCGGCATGTCGACGGAGCTGCTCCAGATCGCCGACGGCAAGATCACGTCGTACGACGGCGTCCTCTCCACGACGGTCACCGAGGCGATGGACGGCAAGGAACTCTGGGCCACGGCCCAGTGCCGCCCGCACCCCACCGAGCCCCTGGACGAGACGGGCCAGGGCGACGCCTTCGTCGGCCTCGCCTTCTGCGCGATCCGCGCGGTGGTGGACGTGGACATCGAGCTGGGCTCGGTACGGGTGGTGGAACTGGCGGTCGCCCAGGACGTGGGCCGGATCCTGAACCCCGCCCAGCTGGTGGCCCGTATCGAGGCGGGCGTGACGCAGGGCGTCGGCGCGGCCCTGACGGAGAACCTCCGCACGGCCCGCGGCCTGGTCCGCCACCCCGACCTCACGGGCTACGCCCTCCCCACCGCCCTGGACGCCCCCGACATCCGCATCGTCAAGCTGATCGAGGAACGCGACGTGGTCGCCCCCTTCGGCGCGAAGGCGGCGAGCGCGGTCCCGGTGGTGACGTCCCCGGCGGCGGTCGCGTCGGCGGTCCGGGCGGCTACGGGGCGGCCGGTGAACCGGCTGCCCATTCGGCCGCAGGCGGCGGTGGTTACGGCGGGGGTGTAGGCGGGCCAGGGGCTGGTGTGCGGCCGGGTGGGACGACTTCGTCCCACCCGGCTTACGTCAGACAGGCTGTTGCTTGGCGCCCGGGGGCAGGAGGCAGGGAGTCGCGACGATGAGCACCAGCAAGTTCTCGGCTACATCCCCGGCCGATACGAAGTGGTGCTCCTTGGGGTGGGTGGCGTCGACCAGATTGGCTGGATCCTTGCTCGGGTCCGAGCGGTAGCCCTGAATCTCGAAGCCCTGGCTCTTCAGTGCGTCCCGGATGTCCCGGATGTCCCGGATGGCCTCCGCGTGCTGAGCGCGGGGGAGCGTGGCTCGTACCGATTAGTGCAGTGCGAAGCGGCCATCGTCGGCGGACTCGCCGTTTTTGCCGATGCAGTTGCTGTAATCCGCTGTCGGCTTGGCGGTCTTGGGATCCAGCGCGGCCTTCGCCGTACGGGTCATGGAGCCGGTCCAGTGTTTGGCCCACTCCTCCGCGTTCTCCTTGCTCATGCGCGGCAGCGGAGCGTTGGCTTCCTTCTTGTCGGACATGCAGCCTCCCAGCAGCAGGGTCAGCGCCGGCGCGGCAGCGCTCCGGCGGGGTGTGGCCCAGAGCATCAGCCCATGCCTCCGTTCTCTGGCGTCTTGCCCGCGCTGATGCGGCCCTGATTCTCCGGGCTCTGGCCTCCGCCGTCCCAGTAGCCACTGTGCCCGCTGGTGCCGACGGTCGGCTCCGTATCGCTTGTCCAGATCGAACGGGTCGATCTGATACAGCAGTTCGGCGGCCTGGGTGCAGACGGTCGACGCCTCGGTGACCGCCGCGTCGATACGGGCCCGGAACCCGCCGAGTCCCGCGTTCGCCCGCTGCTGGATGCCCTGGTAGTCCGGGTCGTTGTGGAACTTCGGGTCGATCGTCTCGACCGCCTCCACCCAGCCGTCGTCCCGGACCTTGTGCCCTGCCCTCTCCGCTCCGCGACGGCGGTGCGTACCTTGCGCTGGGATGCCTGCATCCTTGTGCTGAGGGCATCCATGACCGTATGGATGAGCCTGGGCGTTGATCTTGCCCGTGCCGAGTTTGCTCTCGGTCGCTTCGAGCGCGGCAAAACCGTAGCTGGCTCCGACGCCGGACCAGTTGGCCTTGTGGAGCGGGCCCGTGACGCGCTTGCCGCTGTGCCGTTGCGTATCACCGAGCTTCTTGGCCAGGTTCTGCCACGAGTCCGCGGCAGCCTGTAACTCGCCGAAGTCCCGGCGGAGTAGTTGAGGCCGCCGAGCCATGCCGCGTGAAGCCGAGATCCGGCCAACAGCCCTGCGGGCAAGGAGGATTAGCGGCCACGTACACCCTGGATGCCCCCGCCCCGGGAACCGGGGGAGGGGTGCGGCTGTCATTGCTGCTGACTACAGTGAAGCTCGTAGCTGTGGGAAACGGGGAGGCGACTGTGGCGCAGGACGGTGGGGACGTGGGGCCCGGGGTGAACACGCTGGCACCGGTGCTCGCACTGATGCCGGGCATCGGCGGGGCGACCGGCGCCGCTGTCCTGGCGGCGGCAGACCTCGCGCGCGAGGCCGAGTCGATGCTCACCTTCAAGAAGCGGGTCGACGCGCTGCTCACCAAGCTCAACGACTCGGAGGCCGCGTCGACCAAGATCAACGCGGACCGCCTGGCCAAGTCCGAGCTGGGCCCGGAGGACCTCAAGGAGAGCGCGTTCCTGTACGGCGTGTACGAGGTCGTCCACGACCAGATCGGCCAGCTCTCCAAGGCGCTCGGCATGCAGATCGAGGGCCTGTGCATCGCGGTCCTGGCGGCGGAGAACGGCTACGACGGCGTGGACGCGGACGTACGGGACCGGATGCGGGCGATCAGCGGGGAACTGCACCGTCAGCAGGAGCTGTACGGGACGGACACGCCCGGCGCGACTGCGCCCAAGGCGCCGGCGCCGGACAAGGGTGCGACGGGCGGGTCGATCTGATGCGGGCCGCTGCGGCGCTGGTCGATGCGATGTGGCTCGATGTGACGGGGGTCGGCCCCATGGGGCGCGGATTGCAGGGGATGGCGGTGCGGCGACATGGCTGAGGACAAGGGGCAGGGACAGGGGCCGGGGCGGGACCGGGGGCAGGGGGCGCCGAAGGCGCCGCCGGTGGAGCGGACGGACTTCGAGCACAAGTCGCATCAGGAACTCTGGACCATGGTCCAGGGCATGAAGGGCGACTCGGCGTCCCTCCTCGCCAAGAAGCTCGCCGACGCGGCCGCGACGATCACCGAGATCGGTGACGATCTGAAGACCCACATGAGCCGCGTCGTCTGGACGGGCGAGGGCGCGAAGGCGTTCACCGACTGGGGCCACGACGCGGCGATGGCCACGCTGGGCCTGGGCCAGTACAGCCACGCGGCGTCAACCCACCTCGACGCCGTCACGAATGCCATCGCCCAGGTCAAGTCCTCGGTCCCGGTGTACGACCCCGCCCTGAAGAAGGAAGCCACCGACACCCAGAAGCTGTACGTCGCCGCCCACCACGACCCCGACGGCCAGAAGGACGCGAGGGACGCCTCGGCCAAGCTGACCGGCCTCAACGAGAAGATGGAGGGGCAGCGGCAGGAGGCGGTACGGGAGCTCAAGCGGTTGGCGGATGCGTATGTCCAGTCGGGGGAGCAGATAGCGGCGTTGCGGCCGCCGGTGTTTCCGGCGCCGCCGGCGGTGTTTGTGCCGCCGGGCTCCGACCGGGAGAGGCAGCAGTACATCGGCGGGAATGGCGGGCATACGACGCGGTCCACCTCCCGTACGGGCTCGCCGTCGTCCGTGAGCGTTTCTACGTCGACCACCTCAACATCGGCCACGCCAATATCGACCACGCACACACCAGTGGTTGGGGACAGGATCGTGTCGCCGCCCGTGGCGGTACCGGACCGGCCCGTGGGCACGGAGATCGATGGCGTGGGCAAGACCCTGCCGCCCACAGCTCCGGTCATGCCCACCGGTCCAGACGGCCCATTGCCCCAGACGCCGGTCGGTCGGCCTGACGGTGGCTACCCGCCACCAATTGGGATCACGCCGCCTCCGTTCGGCGGAGGGAGCAAGAGCCTTCCGGGTCCCGGTGTCGTGGGTGGGCGGCAGGCGTCAGGCGGCTTGCGCGGACCTGTGTTGCCGAGCCAGAGCACAGTTGGCGGCGTGCCGACGAGCAAGCTGCCGCGTGAGAACGGCATCGTCGGCGGCCGCCAGGTACCGCCCAGCACCGGTCGTCCGACGGGCGGCATCCCCCGGGGCACCGTCGTCGGCCAGGAGGGCACGACGCAGGGCCGACCGCCGATGGCCCACGGCCCTGGCGGCAGCATCGGTGGAGGCGGCTCCAGGGGCGGGTTCTCCGGCGGACGCCGCCTGGCGGGCGAGCCCGGCGGCATCGTCGGCGGTCGCCCGACCGAGCCCGGAACCAGAAGCGGGCGCCCCTTCACTGAGGGCGGCTCCGGTCTCGTGCGCAACGCGGAAGGCGGCTCGCAGGCAGGTCGGGCCGGGCGAGGCGGCATGATCCCGCCTGGCATGCACGGTGCCGCCGGGCGGCGGGACGAGCGCGGAGGCGAGCGTCCCGACTACCTCACCGAGGACGAGGAGACCTGGCAGCAGAGCGACCGCCGTATTGTGCCGCCTGTAATCGACTGAGCCCTTACGAAGGAAGCGCATGCCTACCAGCAGCCAACGAGTCATGAGGCACGGCCGTGCCGTGTCCGTCGCCTTGGGGGCCCTGTTGGTAGGCATTGCCGCCACGCCCGCCCGTGCGGAGACCATCCGGGAGCGGCAGTGGCATCTCGACGCCATGAAGGCGGACGAGATGTGGAAGATCAGCATGGGTAAGGGCGTCACTGTGGCTGTCATCGACAGCGGTGTCGATGACACCATCGACGACCTCAAGGGGCAGGTCCTGCCTGGGCTGAACCTGTCGAAACAGCCCGGTGACGAGAACACCGACAACAACAACCATGGCACGAGCATGGCAGCGTTGATTGCCGGAACTGGGAAGCGGCCGGGCGGCGACGGGTCGTTCGGGCTGGCGCCCGGCGCGAAGATCCTGCCGATCAAGCTGCCCAAATCGAACGAGGGCATGAAGCTGGGCGAGAATCTGCCGCTGTTCAACAAGGCGATGAGTCAAGGGATTCGATACGCCGCAGATCAGGGCGCCAAGGTCATCAATATCTCCCAAGGTGTCCCGGAGGGCTCGGATGAGCTCACGGACGCCGTGAAGTACGCCTTGGGCAAGGGCTCGCTGATCTTCGCCTCAGCTGGTAACAGCGGCGACAAGGGCAACCGGGTCGAGTATCCGGCAGCCACCGCCGGGGTCGTCGGCGTTGCTGCCGTAGACAAAAAGATCGAAGCGACCCGTGAGTCGGAGCACGGGCCCCAGGTAGACCTTGCGGCCCCCGGCGACGAGATCGTCAATGCCTGTACGGGTGGCACGCAGCTTTGCACCGGACACGGCACAAGTTCGGCGTCCGCCCTCGCCTCCGCCTCCGCCGCCCTGATCTGGTCCAAGTACCCCCAGTGGACCAACAACCAGGTCCTCCGAGTCATGCTCAACACGGCCGGCGGCCCCCGGAACGGGGAAAAGCGCACGGACTACATCGGCTACGGAGTCGTGCGCCCCCGTATCGCCCTGACGAGCCCCGGCGACCCCGGCCCGGCGAACGAGTACCCGCTCCCCGACCTGGCCGCAGCCAACACCAACTCCCCTTCCCCGCAAGCGCCGTCCACCCCTCCCACCACCACTGCCAAGCCCACCACCCCGCAAGCGTCCTCCACCACCGACGGCGACAGCGGTGGCAACACAGGCCTGTGGATCGGACTGGGGGCGGTGGCCGTCGTCGGGGTGGCCGTGGCCGTACCGCTCGTACGTTCGCGACGGCGCCGCACTACGTAGAAACCACGTAGACACGTGGAACAGAGCGCCCCCGTCAACCCACCCGTCCCATCCCAGCCATTCAGGGGGGATGAAACGGCCACGTAAGCCCATAGCCGGACCAAGTGCTGGCGCGAAGAGCGCGACGTCCGTACGTTATGGAAACGGTAAAGAGTTGTCCGGGGGCGTACGGGGGCGGGATCCGCATGTCGTTCGAGGAAGAGTGGCGCCAGGCGCACGCCAGCGCGGCCGCCAACGTGGCCATGCGGCTGAATCGCGCCGACAACGGGCCGAGCGGGTCCAACGACCCCGGCGGCGCCGACCTCAGCGTCCAGCGCGACGACCTCGGCGTGGTCGGCGGGGACGCCTTCAAACTCCACGACGGGCTCAAGCGCGACGGTAATCACGCACGCGAATCCACCGGCGCCGCCGCGACCGCCCTCAGCGCCCGCAACTTCACCAGCGGCGGCGAGTTGGCGAAGGTCCGCGCCAAGTGGGACACCCAGCTGCGCACGCTCAGCGACGCCTGCGCGCAGATCTCCAACCACCTCGACTACTCGATGGCCGCCCACGCCAAGGACGACGAGCGCGTCGGGGGCGAGCTGATCGCCGTGTCGCGGATCGACGAGTATCTGAAGTAGGCCGCCGCACGTAACGGACTTCGAGCCATCAAGGTCGGTATCAGGACATGCTCACGTACGACGACGTGGTGAACGCGCCGCTCGACAAGCTGAAGGCGGCGGTCGATGACTGGTCGGACATGGTCTCCAGACTCAAGACTCTTGCCGAAGAGGCTCGCAAGGGGATGAAGGCCCATGCCGACGCGGCGGACTGGGCCGGGGTGAACGCGGGTGTGACCAGGCAGTTCATTGACAAGACGGCCAAGGAGTTCGAGGACGCGGCGGCGGAGGCGAAGGGGATCCACGCGATCCTGGCCGATGGGCACGCGGCGTTCAAGCGGGCGAAGGACGAGCTGCAGAAGATCGTCGACGGTTCGGAGAAGTCCGGCGTCGTCGTCGATGCCCACGGCAAGGTCACCGCCCGATATTCTCTCTCCGGCGACTACACCGCCCGCCACGCCCCGGACTTCTCCCTTGAACTGAAGAAGAAGAACGACAACCTCGCCGAGTGGCAGCGGCGGGTCGAGGCGCTGGTCGACGAGTGCGGCGACGCGGACGAGTCACTGCGGCTGGCGCTGGCGGCGAACGTCACGGATGACAACAACTTCACCGTGCCCCGGTTCTCCAGCCTGGACGCGGAGGAGGCGCAGCGAGCTCTCGACCTCGCCTCCAAGGGCCGTGCCCTCACCCACACCGAACTCAACAAGCTCAACGAGTTGTTGCGGGACAATCACGGGTCGGCGGAGTTCGCCACGACGTTCTACGCGAAGCTGGGGCCGAAGGGCGCGTTGGAATTCTTCGGGCAGTTGTCGACCGATACGTACGATTACGCGAAGGTCGACAAGGAGCGGCTCAAGGACGTCCAGGATCTGCAGAAGAACCTCGGGCTCAATCTGGCCACCGCGACCGATCGGGACAACAAGTGGCATCTGCCGGACAGTTGGGGCAGCGAGCTGCGGAAGCTCGGCACCGAGCGCATTCCGCTCGCGAAGTACGACACCAATCCGCCGTACGGGTACCAGTTGCTCGGCGGGATCATGCGGTACGGGAACTATGACCCCAAGTTCCTCAACCCGATCGCCGAGCATGTGGTTCAGCTACATCAGAAGAACCCGTACCTGTTCGCCGATACGAAGCCGGTCGGGGGCTGGCAGAAGAATCCGTTCAACCCGTCCGGGGCGAACGGTTCCGGCTACGACCCGGTGACGTCCATGCTGGAGGCGCTCGGCCACAGCCCGGAGGCGTCGAAGCAGTTCTTCTCGGCCGATCCGACCGCGTACAACGAGGACGGGACGGTTGGGAGCGGGGCGGCGGATTTGGGTAAGGACAAGTCCGGCGACTCGATCGACAAGTATCTCGAATATTTCGGCAACGAAGGCTACAAGTCGTTTCCCGACATCGGTGGGCACGATCCGAGTGACGCCAAGAAGTCCGCATCCTATACGACGGACGCGTTCGGGCATGCGCTGGAGTCGGCGACGCTTGGGCATGCCTGGGACGACCCTCGACCGGAGCTGCACCGGGACGAGACCTCGGCCGGGATCATGACCGAAGTCGTCTCGAAGTACGGGGGAGACGCGAAACTGCTGAAACACCAGGAAGTGTTGGCCGACAGTCTGGGGAATATGGCTGCGGGGTACGTCGACGATATCAACTGGGCATTTGAGGAAAACGACCCTGAGGGTCTCTTCGCGCCCTCCAAGTCACCAAATGCCCACGCCAAGTTCGGACGGGATGCCGCTCGGGCGTTCTTGAGCTCACTGGGGCAGCACCCGGATGCGTACGCCACGGTTTCGACCGCGGAGCGGCTCTACACCACCAGCGTGCTGGAGACTCAAGTGGGGGCGGACGGCAGGATCGACCATGGTGGGGCACGCGCTGCGGTCGGTACGGGGGCCGAGGTGCAGGGCATGCTCGACCAGTCGCGAGCCGACCAGGTCGAAGCGGAAGGAAATAAGAAGTTCGAGGAGTACGAGAAGGCGCACGCGAAGCGCTCTGCCTGGGTGGAGTTTGGTGCGACTTCGGCAATTGCCGCGGGCGTTGCCCTTCTCCCGGCGTCCGCTGCGGCAGCGGGAGCTGCGGCTATCGCTGTTCCGCTTGCTGTCGACGCGGGGAGCGGTGCGCTGGAGCAGCTTGCGGGACAGGTTGTGGGCGACTGGTCTGACAAGTCTCTGGAAGATCAGAAGGAGAAGATCGAAGGAGACATCAGGGACAATAAGACCATGGTGTATCGGGCAGGGGAGCACAGCGCCCAGACGCCGCTGGGCCACTTTCGCGAGAGGCATGGCATTAATCCCCACAGCGAATTCGGCCGTGACTTGCAAGATTCCCTCAATATTGGATACAACACGGGCAATAGTAAGGAGAATCAGCAGGGAAACGACCCTGAGACCGGTTGATCCGAGTTGGGGCGGGTGAGAGGCGTGGGCGGCCTGAAGAGGTCGGGCTGTGTGATGTTGTCGATAGTCCTCGGTTTCATGCTCTCTGCGTGTGGCGGAGAAGGAGATGAGCCCCTGGATGCGACACGTGTATGCGGCGGGTTGTTCTCGGGGCAGGCGGCGAAATCCCTGGAGAAGTTGACTGGTGCCACTGTTTTTGAGCACACAGTTACGGACGGCCTGTCTCGGACGGAGCAATTCTTGAAGTCCGACTATCGAAAGCGCGTGAACTGGTCGCGTTCCTCCTCCACGATCTGTGTGGCGGCCCGGGAGGGTGGGCAAGCAATCCGGATGAACTTCGATGTATACGCCCCCTGGGACGTGACGGACGAGCACCACCCGCTGGGCGTTCAAGCGTATCGAGTGGGAAAGAAGGCCTGGGCAGGAGTCACTCGCTCGGATGTGTACTTCGAATGCGTGAGCCCGGAGTTGGAAGGATCCCCGGCGCGGCCTCTTCGTGTCCACGCGGCGATACGAATGTCCAAAGCCAGGACTCCCGACTCGCGGGAATACCGCGAGGCCTACCTCACTGTGTTGCACTCGGCCTCGCTCAAGCTCGCCAAGGAGATGGAGTGCGAGAATTCCGGTGGGTTGCCGGATCCGTTGGTTCTGCAGCCGGTTGCCTGAGGCTTTGAACGCCCAAGAGCGGGTGCCCCCGTGTCGTGGGGGCGTCCGCTCTCGGGTGTTTCTGGAGGCCGTGACCGGAATCGAACCGGCGTAACTCGCTTTGCAGGCGAGCCCCTCAACCACTCGGGCACACGGCCGTGTGCTGACTTCTTTGACCGTAGGGGGTGGGGGAGGGGTGGGGAAGGGGAGCGCGGGGGCTGCAACGGGACTGCCATGTTGCGTTCATGTGGGGTGGGTGGACGGGTGGGTGGGGTGAGTGTGGGGCCTGGGGCTTACGACCAAGTGATGAGGTGGGGCCCCTCCTCTGGACAGGGGTCAAAGGGGCCCTAGGCCCTTACTGTGAGCTCATGAGCGCCCTGGAATCCGCCGACGCGGACGTCACCTCGTCCGCCTCCGCCTCCCCCATCGACCTCCCCGCCGAACCCGGCGGAAGCGTCGGCATTCTTGGCAAAACCCACCGCGCCCTCAGCATCGGCACCATCGCCGTCGTCCTCCTCATCGCGTTCGAGGCGACCGCCGTCGGGACCGCCATGCCGGTCGCGGCGCGGGAGCTCGACGGGGTGTCGCTGTACGCGTTCGCCTTCTCCTCGTACTTCACGACCAGTCTGTTCGGGATGGTCGTCGCCGGGCAGTGGGCGGACCGGCGGGGGCCGCTGGGGGCGCTCGCGGTGGGGATAGCGGCGTTCGGGGCGGGGCTGCTGCTGTCCGGGACGGCGGTGAACATGTGGACCTTCATCGCCGGGCGGGCCGTGCAGGGGCTCGGGGGCGGGCTGGTCATCGTGGCGCTGTACGTCGTGGTCGGGCGCGCCTACCCGGAGCCGATGCGGCCCGCGATCATGGCGGCGTTCGCGGCGAGCTGGGTGGTGCCGTCGGTGGTCGGGCCGCTGGCGGCGGGCAGCGTCACCGAGCACCTCGGGTGGCGATGGGTGTTCGTGGGGATTCCTGCTCTTGTCGTCTTTCCACTGGCGCTTGCCTTGCCTGCCATACGGCGCATGGCGTCCGGGCCCGCCGATCCGGACGCGCCCGTCGAGGCGTTCGACCGGCGGCGGATCCGGCTGGCGCTGATGATCTCGCTGGGGGCGGGGCTGCTCCAGTACGCCGGGCAGGACCTGCGGTGGCTGTCGCTGGTGCCGGCGGTGGCGGGTGGCGCGCTGCTGGTACCCGCCGTCGCGGGGCGGCGCGCGCTGCTGCCGCGCGGGACGTACCGGGCGGTGCGGGGGGCTGCCGTCCGTGGTGCTGCTGCGGGGGATCGCGGCGGGGTCGTTCATCGCGGCGGAGTCGTTCGTACCGCTGATGCTGGTGACGCAGCGGGGGCTGTCGCCGACGATGGCCGGGTTCTCGCTGGCGGCGGGCGGGGCGACGTGGGCGCTCGGGTCGTACGTACAGGCGCGGCCGTGGGCCGAGCCGTACCGGGAGCGGCTGATGGTGGTGGGGATGCTGATGGTCGCCTCGGCCATCGCGGCGGCGCCGAGCGTGCTGATCTCCTGGGTGCCGGTGTGGGTGGTGGCGGTCGCCTGGGGCGTGGGGTGCTTCGGGATGGGGATGGTCATCGCCTCGACGAGCGTGCTGCTGCTGAAGCTTTCGGCGCCGGAGGAGGCGGGGGCGAACTCGGCGGCCCTCCAGATCTCGGACGGCCTGTCGAACGTGTTGCTGCTCGCGGGGGGTGGGGCGGCGTTCGCGGCGCTGGGGGGTGGGGCTGTGGGGGCCGCGCATGATGCGGTGGTGGCGGGTGCGGGTGCGGCTGCGGGTGCGGGGCATCCGGGGGCCTTCGCGGCGGTGTTCCTGCCGATGGCGGGGGTGGCGGTGGTGGGGGCTTGGGTGGGTGTGCGGATGGGGGAGCGGTGAGGGTTTGCCCCTCCCCGCCCCTTCCCTAGACCCTCCGGGGGTGGGGGAGGGCTGGGGTGGGTGGGTTTT